>JASHVC010000532.1 GCA_030039655.1 Xanthobacteraceae bacterium
CCTTGGCGTCGTCACCTTTCGTCCGGCCCAGTTGCGTGTATGCAAACTATACGGCCCGCTCGCGTGAGCCAAGACCACGCCCCCGTCATTGCGAGCCAACGGACCCGCGCGAAGTCGCGCGGTCCGATGACAGGCTCCGCGAAGCAATCCGGGACGGCTTGCATCGAGCCAGCGGCCCCTGGATTGCTTCGTCGCTATCGCTCCTCGCAATGACGTCAAGGGATTTGCATTTGCCGCAACATGGCGCGGCCGGCGAGACCGTAAGGATTCGCAAGCGTCTCGAGCAGCTCGAAATGATTGTAGGCCTCGCCGACAATCAGATCGGCCGGCTTTCCCATGGCTTGCACGGCCGCGAAGAACTCGCGCGTCTGGCGCTGGAACTCCGGTGTCTCCTGGGTGCCGTAGGCGAGGACGAGCGGCGTGCGCAGGCCGTCGAGATAACGCTGCGAACTTAAATCCTCCACCATCGCGTCCGTGAAGCGCACGTAGGATGAGCGCTTCGACAGCCGCACCGCTTCGAGATCGTACATGCCGCTGAGTAGGAGCGCACTTTTGCAGAAGTTTTCCGGCAAGCCTTCCTCGCGCCAGCCGCGCGTGAGCACGCATGCGGCAAGGTGCGAACCAGACGAGTGGGCCGAGATGTAGAAACGATCGCGGTCGCCGCCGAAGCTTTCCGCGTTGCGCCACGCCCAGGCGATGGCGCGGCGCACCTGGTCATACATCGGGAATAGATCGCCGCCCGCCTGCTCGACGTTGATGAAATCGGCGATGAGGCAGTGCGCGCCGGCGCGCACCAGCGGCTCCGCCTGCAGGTGATAGTCGGGCCCCTTGTTGCGCCGCCACGCACCGCCGTGGATGAAAATGTTGACCGGCGCGTTCGTGGCAGAGGTTTTAAAAATATCGAGGCGCTCGTATTCGCTCGGCCCGTAGGCGACCCGCCGCGGTTCGCCGAGGATCGCACGCGCGCGTTCGCTCGCGGCGATGCGGCGCTTGACGATCAGTGGCCGGTTCGGCGCGTAGACGTCCTGATCGTAGGCGTCGTCCAGCGCCTTCTGATCCAGGTCGCGCCAGACGAGCGGGCCTCGTGTGGTTGCAGCTTGCGGCATCAAAACTTCATCAGATCCTTGGCGAGGGTGATCGGCCCCGAATAATATTTCTTCGCCTCGTCGATATAGCGCTGATAATCGTCGTTGGGATTGATGGTCGGGCCGAGGTGGCTCATCACCACGGCCTTGACGCCGGCCTTGGCTGCCATCTTGCCGATGTCCTCCGGCGTCACGTGCTCCTCGTGCATGTGGCGCAAAAAGCCCTCCTGCTCGACGGCGGATTTCTGCTGCCAGGCGCCGGTCTTTTTGTAGAGATCGACGACATCATCCGGCGACGTCGTTTCGGTGACGTAGAGATCGGCGCCCTTCGCCAGCTCGACCACCGCGTCCGACGGCCCGGTGTCGCCGGTGAAGAACACGACGCGGCCCGGCGTTTCGAAGCGGAATGAAAACGACCGGTATTTGCCGTAAGCCGCCATGCCGGGCTTGAAGTGGAAATGCGTGTTCTCCACCGCGGTCACTTTCACGTTCTCGTCCTGATAGACGAGGCCCGGAACGATATCGTGGCCATGAAAGGTGTCGGCCATAGGCCGCTGCTTGCCTTCGTTCCAACGGATGTCCGCGTTCGGCGTCAGGTAATCGAGCGCGCCCTTCACCAAGGTCACGGCGCCGCCGCCGTAAATGTCGGTCGGTTCGGCGCGCTGATACTCCCACTGCGAGTTGATCAGCGTGGCGAGGCCGTTGTCGTGGTCGCTGTGCAAGTGGGTGATGAAGATCTTGCCGACCTTACGGAAGTCGTAGCCGGCCTGGACGATGCGCCGCGTCGCGCCGTCGCCGGCGTCGATCAGATACAGCGTGCCGTTGACGACGAGAAGGTTGGACGATTGCGCGCGGTCCTTGCGCGGCAGAGGCCCGCCTGCGGTGCCGAGCGTGATAACCGTTGTGCCCGAGGGCGGCGTTTGCGCGAAGGCGTGCGTCGCGGCCACGAGCGCGGATGTAACGGCGACAAGCAAGAGCGCAGCTCTCTTCACACATTCCTCCCTTTCTTCATCCGCCCCCGCGCAGCGGGGGAGGGGACCATCCGTAGCGCGCAGCGCGAAGGATGGTGGAGGGGGCGCCGCGCTCACCGCGAACTCAAGCGCCGACGCAAGCCTCGCCTTCGACGCCCCTTCCACCGCCCTTCGGGCGGTCCCCCTTCCCCGCCATCGCGGGGAAGGATGATCAACCCAAATTCAGCGCCTTGAAAAAGTCATTCCCCTTGTCGTCGATGACGATGAAGGCGGGGAAATCGACGACCTCGATGCGCCAGATCGCTTCCATGCCGAGCTCGGGATACTCCAATGTCTCGACCTTTTTGATGCAATGCTCGGCGAGGTTCGCGGCCGCGCCGCCGATCGAGGCGAGATAGAAGCCGCCGTGCTTCTTGCAGGCCTCGCGCACCGCGGCGGCGCGGTTGCCCTTGGCCAGCATCACCATGGAGCCGCCGGCGGCCTGGAAATCGTCGACGAACGAATCCATGCGGCCGGCCGTAGTCGGCCCGAACGAGCCGGAGGCGTAGCCTTCCGGCGTCTTCGCTGGCCCGGCGTAGTAGACCGGATGGTTCTTGAAATAATCCGGCAGGCCCTCGCCGCGCTCCAGCCGTTCGCGCAGCTTGGCATGCGCGAGATCGCGCGCCACCACCATCGGGCCGGAGAGCGACAGCCGCGTCTTGATCGGATATTTGGTGAGCTGCGCCAGAATTTCCTTCATGGGCTTGTTGAGGTCGATCTTCACCACCTCGCCGCCGAGCTTGGTGGCGTCAACGTCCGGCAGATATTTCGCCGGATTGTGCTCCAGCTCTTCCAGAAACACGCCGTCGCGTGTGATCTTGCCGAGCGCTTGGCGGTCGGCCGAGCACGACACGCCGAGCCCGATCGGCAGCGAGGCGCCGTGGCGCGGCAGCCGGATCACGCGCACGTCGTGGCAAAAATATTTGCCGCCGAATTGCGCGCCGACGCCGAGCGACTGCGTCATTTTCTGAATCTCGGCTTCCATCTCGCGGTCGCGGAAGGCATGGCCATCCTCGGAGCCGCGCTCGGGCAGCGTGTCGTAATATTTGGTCGAGGCGAGCTTCACGGTCTTCATGGTCAGTTCGGCCGAGGTACCGCCGATGACGATGGCGAGATGGTACGGCGGGCACGCCGCGGTGCCGAGCGTGAGCACTTTCTCTTTCAGGAACGGCAGCAGTCTTTCGCGAGAAAGGATCGACGGCGTCGCCTGGAACAGAAACGATTTGTTGGCCGAGCCGCCGCCCTTGGCGATGAACAAGAACTTGTAGGCCGCGTCATGCTCGGCATGATCATCATTATGGCCCTCGGCGTAGATCTCGACCTGCGCCGGCATGTTCGAGCGGGTGTTTTTCTCCTCGAACATGGACAGCGGCGCGAGCTGCGAATAGCGCAAGTTTCGTTTCAGATA
>JASHVC010000533.1 GCA_030039655.1 Xanthobacteraceae bacterium
GTTGCCGCCGCCGCTGATTCACAGCCGGCGGACCAAGGGGTCCGTAGGGGTCATTCGTGTGGGGTAGACCAATGAGGATCGGAGCAATCAAAATTCTGGGAGTTGCGTTGGCGCTGACCGCTATGGTTGCGAGTGCGCAAGCCCAAATGGGCGGCTCGCCGGGGGGCGGCCATCAACCCTTCGACAAGAAAAACCAAAAATCCAATGAGCCGCCAAAGCCCAAAGCCGACGACAAGGCTTACAACTCGGCGCTCAAGAGCCTACCAGACAAGCAGTACGATCCCTGGCACGGGATCCACTAAACGAGCGCACGTTTTGGAGTTCTGCGCTTTAGGGCTTGGCGGCGCGGCAGTCGGGGTTGTAGGCCCAATTGCGGTCGAGGCCGGCGACGCAGAAGTTCACCCCCCAGGCCATGCCGATCAAGTCGGTATCTTCGGCGATCGAGTAATAGATCGCGTGCCGCCCGCCGTCATTGATCACCACTGTGCCGCTGCAAAAGCGGCGTGGAATGGACTGCGCGGCCCAAGGTAGGACGGCCGTCTCCTTGATGTCTTCGAAACCGACGATGCGCAGTTCGGAATTCCAGAAGCGGCCTTCCTTGCTGCTGAAATTCCAGGCGATGCGATCAAGCGCGCCCTGGTAGTTGCACGAAGGCATATCGCGATCGTAATTCGGGCCGGACAGCCAGAAATTCTTTTCCAGCCAGCTCGCCGCGCGCACGGACGAGAAGGAAGAAACGCTGAGCGACAACGCCAGCGCGACACACGCTACTCGACTGAACATGACACTTCCCCGTAACCCGTCTCAGCGTGCCGCGCCGGCGTGCGGCGGTCAAGATCACAACCCGTAAATAGCACCCGCTGCCTAGGCATCGTTGCAATCCGGCCACGCCCGGTCGTTGCCTCGGCGGCACACGGCATCATGCCATTCGTGGGGCTTGAACCGATTCGAGCGCGGCCTATCCACAGGAATCTGCAGGCAGATCACAGTTGACCACAGTTATCGCACAAGCCGACCGGGGCGCACGGTAGCGGCTTCCCCATCGCTCTTCGATACTTGACGCATCTGTTGCGGGGCAGTTGAGGGAGAAGTCTGATGGGTGAGGTGCACCGGCTGGTCAGCGCGGAGCCGGCCTTTGGTCTGCAAACGGCAGGGCACCTGATGCTGACAGTTCTCGCCCCTTGGGTGCAGGATCTTTCCCTTCTGGTGGAGAGCGTCGAAGCGGCTCGGCCGCCAGGTGCGCTCCCGGATTGGCAGCCCGGCGCAGTCTTGCGGCTGCCGTTTTCAAGAAAAATCTGCAGCGACGGTTACGTCGTCTCCAGCCAGGCGCTGATGGCGCTGGCCGATGCCGCCATGGTCATCGCCTGCTCGGCGGCCTGGAACGGTTATCGCCCCATGAGCACCCTCGATCAGACCATGCATTTTCTCCGCCCGGTGACGTATGACGTCATCGCTGACGCCCGCGTCGTGCGCGTCGGCAACGGCACGAGCTTCGGCCGCGTCATGATGATGAGCGCCGTCGACAAGCGGCCTGTTGGCATGGTGTCGACTGCTCACACGATCCAGTAACGAGGCGGCACCGGCCCCCGCTTCCTTACTTGGCGGCACACGCTTTCAATTTTTCCTACGAACCTCTAAGCTTCTCCTCGGTTGCGTAAGTCGGGTGTGGGAGGGCGTTGTGATGCGTGCGAGTGGCTTGGTCTTAGCTGTTCTCTTCGTACTGACGCTGGGAGCAAACGCTGCCTCAGCAGCAATCAGCGGGCCGTGGCCCAGCATATCCGGCAACAGCAGCGGCGGCATTATTCCCTACAGGCCCGACCTCGAAGGTCTCTATCCGCAGATCGCCAGAGACTATTGCGCCTCGTGGGGCCGGCTCTCGCACGTGACCAGCGTGGGTCGCCGCTACGGCGACTACATCAGCTTCGTCTGCATGGACAAGCCTGGCATCATTCACTGACTTGTCTAGCGGCGATTGCGTCCGGCCGCCGCGACCTGAAATCTCAGCTCCAATCGCCGAGCACCGCTTGAACAACCGCGAGCGCTGCGACCGCCGCGGTATCGGCGCGCAGGATGCGCGGGCCCAGCGCAAGGCGGACGACGTTCGGCAGCTTGAGCAGCGCGGCGCGTTCCTCTTCGGCAAATCCACCCTCGGGACCGACTAGGACCGAAAGCGGGGTGCGCGGCCGCACAGCGCTAAGCGCAGCGACCGGATTGGCAACCTCGGCATCCTCATCGCAAAAGATCAAGGTGCGGCCGCGATCATGTTCGGCGATGACGCGCGTCAATGCGACAGGTTCGCCAATCTCCGGCAACGTAAGAACGCCGCATTGCTCGGCGGCTTCGACGGCGTTGGCCCGCATGCGGTCCGTGTTGACGCGCGCCACTTGGCCATGGCGCGTGAGTACAGGCTGCAGCCGCGACACGCCCATCTCCACTGCCTTCTGCACCGTGTAGTCGAGCCGTGCCGCTTTGAGCGGCGCGAACAGATAATGCAGGTCGCCGGGCTCCGTCTGGGGCCGGGTTCTGTTGCCGACGTGGAGCGCTACTCCGCGCTTCTGCAGGTCAACGGCGGCACCCCATTCTCCGTCGCGGCCATTGAAGACCAGCACCCGGTCATTCGATTTCAGCCGCAGGACCGTGGCGAGGTAATGGGCTTGCGGCTTGGCGAGCGTCAGCAAAGCGCCTGCATGCAGCGGTGCCTCCACATACAAGCGGATTCCGCGAAAATCATACTTGGCCATGATTCTGCCCGCCTATATCATGGCCCTTATTCGAGGCCGCGCCGGCCAAAGAGGACGAAATTCGCTGTATTAACCCGCTGGGTACCGTAGGCGTCAGCGTCGCACCCCTGTTTGTTAACGAGTTTTGCCGCCATGTCGCCGAATTCGGGGTGCCTTTTTATGGCCGCCCGAAGTCGGGTGCAGTTGTGGGGAACGGGAAAGGACACGCCATGAGAGGGACCATGCGATGGACGATCGCGATGGCCTTGGGGATCGGCGTCGGTGTCAGCGCAATTGGGATGGGAACTCAAACGGCCTCGGCCCAAATGCCGGGTATGGGCATGCCGGGGATGCCCGGGATGCCTGGAATGGGCATGCAGGCGGCGCCAGCAACGCCATCACCCTGCGAGGGCTTTCTGGCGTTGCGCGACGATGCGCAGAAAAAAGGCGCCGCGATCGCGGCCGCCGAAAAGCGCAAGGTCGATCGCCAGGAACTGTGCAAGATAGTCAGCGCATTTTCGGTGGCCGAGGAAAAGGCGGAGCTGTTCCTTGAGAAGAACAAGGGCTTCTGTGGCGTTCCCAATGAGGCCATTTCGTCGGCCAAGGATATGCACGCCAAGACCGTGAAGTTCCGTGAGATGGTTTGCGCTCCGGCGCCGCAGCCGCACGTGCCCACTCTGAGCGACGCCATGGGCGGACCATCGGTCGATACAGCAAAGAACACCAAGACCGGCGCCGGTACCTTTGACACGCTGACCGGCAATCCGCTGGCCAAATGAACCGGGCGACCGGTGCGGTTGCCGATGCGATCGGCAATTGGGTCGACACCCTCGCACCGGTCTGGTTACGCCCTTATCTACGGCTGGCGCGGCTCGACCGGCCGATCGGGTCCTGGCTCCTGCTCTTGCCCTGTTGGTGGTCCGCGGCCCTTGCGGCGGTGGCGGTCCATGCGCGCGGTCCGAGCCTTTCGCATCTCGTGCTTTTCTTCATCGGCGCCTTCGCCATGCGCGGCGCCGGTTGCACCTGGAACGACATCGTCGACCGCGATCTCGACGCCAGTGTCGAACGGACGCGCTCGCGGCCGATCCCATCCGGACAAGTCAGCGTCGGCCAAGCCGCGCTGTTTCTAGTCTTCCTCGCCCTCGTCGGTTTGGCGGTCCTGATCCAGTTCAACGGCTTCACCATCGCACTTGGCATCGCTTCGCTTGCCATCGTGATCGTCTACCCGTTCATGAAGCGGATCACCTACTGGCCGCAGATCGTGCTCGGCCTCGCCTTTTCCTGGGGCGCGCTCATGGGCTGGGCGGCGGCATTCGGCGGCCTCGGGCTGCCGCCGCTGTTACTGTATGCCGGCTCGATCTCCTGGGTGATCGGCTACGACACCATCTACGCTCATCAGGACCGCGAGGACGACGCGCTGATCGGCATCAAGTCGACCGCACTGTTGTTCGGCGAGCGCACCAAGCCGATGCTCGCTGTGTTCTATTCGCTCGCCGTCATTCTCTTAGGCGCGGCGGGCTTTTCCGCGGGCGGAGGGCTGGTTTTTGCCCTCGGGCTTATCGCCTTTGCCGCCCACCTCGCCTGGCAGATTGCCCGCCTTGACATCGCCGACCCGGACAATTGCCTAGCCGTATTCAAATCCGACCGCGACGCCGGCCTGATCCTGTTCGCCGGCCTCCTGCTCGACGCCGCCCTTCGTCGGGTTGCATAACAGCCCGGCCGGGGCTGCCGCCGGACCGCACTTGTCGCCACGGCAGAGCAAGGGCAGGATAGGCGCAACGGAAAGCATCCGCCGAGCGTCGATTCGGCGGCATGCTTGCCGCATAAGAACAAAAGAATTTCAGCCCTAAGGAGCGATCGATGAGACCTTACCTCTTGCTTGGCGCAACCAGCGCGCTGGCGATCGTGCTCTGCCAGCCGTCGTCATCTGTACGCGCGCAGAACCAAGACGCGATTAGCGGCAAAGTCACCTCCGGCGCCGAAGGCGCCATGGAGGGCGTGGTCGTGACCGCCCATAAGGACGGCTCGATCGTATCGATCAGCGTCACCACTGACGCTAAGGGCCATTACGCATTTCCGGAGAGCCGGCTCGAGCCTGGGCACTACACGCTCGCGATCCGCGCCGTCGGTTACGATCTTTCCAAACCGGCCGCGGCCGAAGTCGCAAGCGAGACTACGTCCAAGGTCGATCTGAAGCTCGACCCGACCAAAAATCTTCCCGACCAACTCACCAACGCCGAATGGATGATGAGCATCCCCGGCACCGAAGATCAAAAGTCGGCGCTGCTCGATTGCACGAGCTGCCACACCCTCGAGCGCATCGTGAAATCGACCCATGATGCGGACGAGTGGACGCACGTCATCAGCCGCATGAAAGGGTACGGCGCGGTGAGCCAGCCGGTGAAGCCGCAGCCCATGCTGGACCGGTCGCGCGCCGGCTCGCCCGACGAATTCCGCAAGATGGCCGCATACCTGGCCACCATCAATCTGAGCGCGACCGACACATGGACCTATCCGCTCAAGACGCTGCCGCGTCCGACCGGCGCGTCCACGCGCGCCATCGTCACCGAATACGACGTAGGCCGCATCACCAGCGAGCCGCACGACATCCTGGTCGATAAGGACGGCAAGGTCTGGTACTCCGATTTCGGCGAGATGTTCATCGGCAAGTTCGATCCGAAGACGCTCAAGCTCACCGAATATCCGATCAAGAAATTCAAGCCCAACGCCCCCACCGGGCTGCTCAGCATCGAGTTCGACCACGTCGGCAAGATCTGGTTCGACACGATGTATCAGGGCTCGCTCGGCTGCCTCGATCCGAAGACCGGCGAGATCAGCTACTATCCGGTGGACCCGAAGTGGAATGACGACCGGGTGCAGCTCAACTTCACCGGCCTGCACTACGAGGTTGATAACAAGGTGTGGACCAAGAGCGTCGGTACCCAGGACATCTTCCGCGTCGATCTGAAGACCGGCCAGTGGGAGAAATTCCACCCAACCGACGTGCTGCCGGGCGTTCCGCACGCCGGCATCTATCAGGTGATGGCCGACTCCAAGAACAATCTTTGGATGGCGGAATTCACCGAAGGCCACCTCGGCAAGATCGATGCAAAGACGCTGCAAGTGACGTGGTTCGCCAATCCTTCACCGCACGCCCGCGATCGCCGCATCGAGATCGACCCTCAGGACCGCATCCTGGTGACCGAATATCGCAACAGCAAGGTGGCGCTGTTCGACACCGCGACGGAGAAGTTCACCGAGTACAATCTGCCCGAATACACCTATCCGTACCGGGCCAATTTCGACAAGAACGGTGAAATCTGGGCCTCCACCATGAGCACCGACCGAGTCGTGCGCATGGATCCGAAGACCGGCAAGACCGAGCAGTATCTGATGCCGTCCGACACCAACATGCGCACCGTGTTCGTCGACAATTCGACGACGCCGGTGACCTTCTGGGTCGGCAGCAACCACGACCATCGAATCGTCAAGGTCGAGCCGCTGGACTGAACCGTCACATCAAGCAAAAGGGCGCGGTGCCACACCGCGCCCTTTTTGTTGCTCGGCACGCACTGCTGGATGTTTCCTCACCGCACCTGCGCGTCATGACGGCAATCGGGCGCGAACTCATAAATCTGGCATTTCCGCTATTCCCCAGTTAGCGGCCGAACAGCGAAGCATTCAAAACCGACGCTAAGTGCCAGGAACGGACGTGAGCAGCTGCAGCAAAGCGTATACCCAGCGGGCCTGTCACATGATCATTTGCTCGTGGCGTCTCGAGTTAGAATGTGGGTCTGGCGAACTTTGCGTTATCGAGGCGTAATATCTCTTACTGGGTTCGGCCTCTGCGTCCCGGCGGTGCTTGGTGCAGCTACTTCCTTCGCGGGCGGAGACTTCAGGTCGGCTTGTGACGTCGGAAGTGCAGACCAATGCGAGTAAGTCCAGGACACAAACATTGCGGCGAACAACAGCGCTGCCGTCCACGCCGAGATCCATCTGTCTAACGACACCAGATTAGCCACGGCAGTTGCGGCGAAGGCAAACACTGCCAATACAGCCACATGGAGCCAATCCACCTGTGCAAAGTCGATCGGCATCACATGTTATTCGCGTTGAGCCGTCATCTAACTAGGAAGACAAAGCCCCGGACGATATCGGGGCTTTGCATTTCATCGTCTTCATCAGAGCTATTTCGTAGCGCAACAGGGAGGAGGAAGCGCACAGCAGTCGTCGCCGAACCTGTAATTGATGCCAAAGCGAAGAATATCGTCGGTAAATCTGCCGGTGTTGACCGTTACTCCGCCGAAAGTGCCGCCGCCTATCGATCCGAGATCGAGATAGAGGAACTCGGCTTTCCATCGCCAATGCTTACTCGTTCCGATCAGACCTTCGAATCCGCCGCCCGCACTAATCCCTGTTTTCGTAGCGGAGAGGTTGAACGAGGTAGGATAAAGCCCCACAATTGTGTGGCTAACGTTGTCAACGAGAGTCAACGTGTTGGTCCCCGAGACCGACACCGTTCCTACAGCGAGACCAGCGGTGCCGTAGACCCAGACGTTGTTCACTTCGGCGCCGGCGCGTAGGCGGAGGGTTCCGAACGGGCCAATCCGCGACGTTATGCCGGTAAGGTCCGTGTAGGAACAATTCCCAGACGTGCAGTCGGGAGTAGAGCCGCTGAAGCCGCCAACCGCGGAGCCTTGCTCTCCTGACCACTGATAATCTCCTTCGATTCCAGCAAGCCAGTGAGGTGCCAAGCGCCAAACATATCCGGCTTGGCCGCCGGCAATAGGACCATTGGGATGCGCCGATGTAGAGCCGGCTCCGCCTGGAAATTCGTATGTAAATAAATTGGTTTGCAGGAAGGGGGCAACGGACGCCGTGGTGCTGACGTTGCCCCAGCTGTAGCCAGCATTGCCGCCCACGTAGAAGCCAACCCAAGGGTCGCCGCAGCATGGAACCGGCGCCTTCACCGGCATGTCGGCGGCCGTCGCCGGACCTGCCGCCAAGAAGGCAGCGCTTGCAAGCAAAAGACGTCGCACGGGTCCGCTCGCCCCCCCAGGCAAGACCGGGACGCGATACAACCCCCCGATGAATTTACAACCTAAACCCTATCAACGCCCCGGAAAGCCACAAGACCTCGACATTTATCGTCGTGTGCAAATCACTTACAACCTGTGGAGATCGATCGAGTTTCCGTCACATGTGTCGTCGGAGAGACACCTGACTGGCCGTTTGACGGTCTCGCTACCCTGGCAATTCCATTCGATGGCCCCAGTAAGCAGGCGCCCTACCCATGTCCCATGAACTCCTTATAGGGAGCCGCGCACCCGCGATCGTCGCCCACCGCGGGCACTGGCCCTTCCTTCGCGGCGAGCCCGCACAACTCTGCTACCCCACGCAACACGCCGGCGGGGTCGTCGATCATGGTTTCATAGCTCACGACTCTTGCAATTTCCGGTAATTTCTCGGCCGTCCGATCGATGATTGCATTGTACCAACTCAGATAGTCACGGATGGCCTTTAGATCATAGGCATAGGAGTTTCCGGATAAGTACTTGGTCAAATAGATTCGCCAAACGACATCATCCAAGCTGCGCTTCACAAGCAGAAAACGGACATTCGGGATCGCCATCGCGATAAGTCCAGCATCATGGATGCGGCCGGGCAGCGTATTGGTGAACACGCGCGCGGACCCTGCCCGGCGCGCCAAGGCTCGGAGGTACAATTCGCGAAACGACGGGAGCAGCTCCGGCGGAAGGTCTTCAAGGAAGGTGCTTGTCGGAACCGCGGCAGCCTGAAAGGTTCGACGCACGGCCTTTTCCACGATCGGGAGTTCGCACCCGGCTTTTGTGCCCTCCCATGCGCTGCAGACCAATCGTTCCAAAGATGTTTTGCCTGATCGCGAAGGGCCAAGAATGAAGAGCGAGATCGGATAGTCGCAGCCGCAGTCAGCTTGGATTGCTTTGGAGGGCTTATTGAGAATCCGCTCAAGCGTCCGCTCGCGTCGCGCAACGTTCACCTTCAGTTCACTCTGATATTGGACTGCCAGGGGCCGATTTGCCGTGACAAGTGTTTGCCAAGCTTCCTTGTGCCGTCCAGCCCTATCCAATGCCGCCGCCCGTGCAAACAAAAAATTGTTCTTGACGTCCGCATTGGCAGGGCTGCGATCAATAGTCAGTTGATCCAGCGCACTCAGCACATCGATATTCACTGTCTTCGGCGGCAGCGTCGTCATGACTTGGAGCAGATTTAATGACCGATGCCCAAACGCATAGGCCTTGCTGAGAACGTCCGCAGCTTCAGTGGATTGACCTCTTGCCGACAAACTTAATGCCAAGCCTATGGCCGCGATTTCCAGGTCTGGGTCGAGTGTCCAAGCCTCCCGATATGCCTCTTGTGCAGCCTCATAATCGCGTTCATCTCGATAAATTTCTCCGAGTGACGCTAAGATGCTTGCGTCTTTCGGCTTGATGGCCAACGCTTTTTCAAGAGCCTGAGCGGCCGCTTCGTTCGCGCCGAGCCTTAGATATGTTAGACTCAACGCCGTGAGCATCTTCCAGTCTGTCGGCTCGAGCATCGATGCGCGAACCAGCCAATCAAGTGCGCGTTCGAAGTTGCCCTTGTCGAGATACACCAAACCCAGGGTGTGCATGGCCGCTACATAGCCCGGATAGCGACGCGCCAGCGGATAGCAGATTGCCTCCGCTCGATCGAGCTTGCCTTGTTGGCGCAGCCGCTCCGCTTCTTCCAAATGCTCGCGCGGACGCGTCGGGGGGCGAAATTGTCCCGACGGTCCCGCTGCGTCCATCAATCGTGACACGTCTGTTCGACCTCATTGGCTTGAGATGCGGAGCTGCGGGGAATGCGCCACCAATATTGTGCGCAGCCGCACCAGGCAAGCGTTAGAGATTAACTCAAACGATAGCACCGCAAAGGGACCTGCAAATAGCCCGCCGCACCGCGGAATCTGGGTCGCTTACGTCGGCACTATCATGTCGTTGAGGGTCAAAAGACGAAGTGGCGACACACTAATCGGACGTCTGCTTTCCTCCCGATCGCGCCCGGCGAAGGGGACACGCTTTAGTCTCGATTTGTGCAAACTCCGAAGGTGTAAGATTGGGTGAGCCACGCGGCAGGTTCTCGGCAGAGGCCTTCGCTGCCACAATTCAGAAATGTCTGCACTCTCCGCACCTTAGCAAAGAAAAGTGCGATTCATCGGGGCATGCCACAATTGCGGCGCCTCGGCGTCAAACAAAGAGCGGAAGAAAACTCTCGCCGGATCAGAGCGATGCGAGTCGGCCGCCGGAATTTCTTGATTGCGCGCCGCGTGGCGAACTAAAAGAATCCATCTCGCTCAGTAAGGACGCCGGCCGCCTGACAGCGGCTGGCGGAGCGAGTGCGGTGCCCGCGGGCGGCGGCTCGTCACTGCTGCTCTCGGGCGGCTCGGGTATCAGCCTGCCGACACTATGACCGGCACGCGAGGTGCTCGCTGCAACCGGGGCCGGCGCCGGGCGGGATACCCCCGCCGCTTATCGGTGCTTGCTCCGCGAAGCCTGGCCCGAAGCTGAGCCGTTGGGATGCATGAGTCCCTCTGGCCAGAACCGCGGTGGAACGCCGGAAGGCGTGCGCGTCCCCAAGGGGCGCGCGCCGCAGCCCGCAAGGCTGCGGTGGTTACGGAACAGCGTCTTACGGCGTTCCGCTTCCTTTTTATTTCTTCTTTCTCTTCGTAGCCCGGATGAAACGAAGTGAAATCCGGGAGCGGCATCGAAGCTTACAGATCGTCCCCGGATTACGCTTCGCTCCATCCGGGCTACGGCATCAGACCCCGATCGTGATGAAACCGGACACCACCACCGGGATCATCTGACGAAGATCGAGATTCTGAAGCGAGCTTGCTTGGACTGGCTTGATCAAAACCCGGGCGCGCATGCGTCGCGAGA
>JASHVC010000534.1 GCA_030039655.1 Xanthobacteraceae bacterium
ATGGTGCAGCTGCGGACTGGCGATGGCGAGCATTTCACCGACGCGGGCGAGGATGTTGTTGCCGAATACTTGTTTCCGAAGATTGTCGCTGCGGCCAACCGCAAGGGGGCGCATCTGGATCGATGCTTGAGTCCGCAAGCAGGTACGCAATGACATGAAACAGCGTCGGGAAGTGTAGCGACGATGTTGTTTCCGACCATCGATTTCGCCGCTTTTTTTGCGTTAGTTTTCCCAATCACTTGGCTCCTCAACCGTCTAAATTCCTGCAAGAAGTGGTTTCTGGTCGGCGTCAGCTACTACTTCTATGCCTATTGGAAAGTCGAGTACGTACCGCTCTTGTTTTTCAGTTCGCTGGCAAACTTTGTCATCGCGCTGCAGATCGGCAAGCTCCCAGATGGGCGGTTACGGTTTGCGTTGCTCTGGGTCGGGGTCGTGCTCAATCTCGGCGTTCTGGGCTATTTCAAGTATTACGATTTCTTTCTGCTCTCTCTGATCGGCTTGTTCGATAGCGTTGGCGTGAGTCTGCCGGTGCATTTCGTCGAGGTCGCGCTTCCCATCGCTATTTCGTTTCTGACCTTCCACGCTTTGTCCTACATCATCGATGTCTATCGGCGCGAGTTGCCGCCCACGGAGTCGCTGGTCGATATCCTATTCTACTTCAGCTTCTTCCCACATTTGATCGCCGGGCCGATCGTGCGCGCCAAGCAATTCCTAGCGCAGACCACGCAACGGTCGAATCCCGCGTCGATCCGTCTCGGCGACAGCGTATTTCTGATCTTGGGTGGGTTGTTCAAGAAGGTGATCATCGCCGACTACCTGGCTAGTAACTTTGTCGACGACATATTCCGGGTACCGACCAACTACTCCAGCGCAGATCTGCTGCTCGGAGCCTATGCGTATGGCCTGCAGATCTATTGCGATTTCAGCGCCTACACTGATATCGCCATCGGCATTGCCAATCTGCTCGGGTACGAATTTCCGCAGAACTTCAATCAGCCTTATCGAGCCATATCCGTACGCGACTTCTGGCGACGTTGGCATATGTCGCTGTCGAGCTGGCTGCGCGACTATCTCTACATTCCGCTTGGCGGCAATAAGCGTGAGACCTACCGGAATATCCTCGTCACCATGCTGTTGGGCGGGCTGTGGCACGGTGCGAGTTTCAATTTTGTCATCTGGGGCTTGCTCCACGGTCTTGGATTGGCAGTGGAGCGGGCTTTAGGTCTTACGCTTGTTGGCGAATCAAAAATCTCGCGGCCCGTTGCGGCGATATGCTGGCTCATCACGTTCAATTTCGTCTCGTTTGCCTGGATCTTCTTCCGCGCGCCGTCGCTGGAAGCGTCGTTTGCCTATTTGAGCCGGCTCGTCAGCGGGGCAGCTTGGAGCACCACGATGACACCATTCGTCGCCACTATGATGATTCTGGGCGCGGCGACCCAGGCGATTCCGGCCAGTTGGTGGGCGGAGCTGCGGGCCCGCTACGAAATGGCTTCGCTGCCCATGCGCGTTGCGGTGCCGTTCTTTGTCATCTTTACGATTGCGATTGCCAGCCCGAGTGGCATCCCGCCGTTCATCTACTTCCAATTCTGAGCGCGCAACGATGACCTTGGACCAACAAACTGAGAAAACCGGCCGGAGCGCGAGGTACCCCGTCCTCATCGCCGCATTGGTCATTTACGGCACGCTTCTCCTGCTGCTCGTAACAGCGCCCGGAAGTGTGGTGAGTTGGCTTCAGGGCCTCAACACCAGCACGGTACAGGAACGGGCACTGCGCGCCGCTGAGGCGGTGCAAGCGGTGTCGGATCGTATCGGCTTGAGCGCACCATTTCTGCGTGCGCGGGCGGTCTTTTTGAAAGAAGCGGAGGACCAATAGGGCGGATTTTAATATTTCATTGACTATATTTTGCCAAGAAATACTGCGAGGAATCCTGCAAGGTCATGATTTGGAGTGCCGGGGGGACGTGTAGCGGAAATGCGCATGTTGGAGCGTTCTGTATCCGTTGCGGCGGTAGCGTTCGCCGTCGGATTGGCGTGGCATGGGTCTGCTGCGTCGGCACCATCCGCGCCCGCTGATGCCTATGTCCTCGGCGACAGCATTGGCGAGGGCGTGGCAATTGCGTCAGGCTTAAAGAAACTGGCGCGCATCAGCATTCATATCAGGGGAACCAAGGCCATCGATCAAATCAACGCGACGCCGATCGGCGCGATCGCCTTCATCGTGCTCGGAACGAACGACGCAGAGGGCAGCCTGAAAAACATCGAGAAGAGCATCGATGACGTTGTGCAGGCCGGCAAGCGCCGCAAGCTCAAGATGATATGGCTTGGACCGTCCTGCGTGCGCCGCCCTTTTGACAGCCAAGCACGCGATCTCGACAAAATCTTGAGCGATCGTCTGCCCGGCATGGGCGTCAAATATGTGAGCATGCGCGACGGGCGTCTTTGCAGCGGCGTCTTTCACGAGCCCGACGGCGTGCATTTGACCATGAACGGCTATCGCTACATGTGGGCAAAGACGGAAGAGGCGATATCGTGGCCGGCGATGGCCGGCGTGGTTGGCGCCGAACCCGCTCCCGCCGCTTCGGAGCAGCCGTCCGGAAACGCGACGGGAGCAGTCATGGTTGTGGCATCACAAAGCGCACCAACGGTTTCTTCGCAGGACGGCGGCGATAAGGTCGGCCCGATGATTGTCGAGATTCACAGGCCGCCGCATACGTTGTCATCGCCCATCATTTGGACGGGATTACCGAACTAGTAGGCCTCGCCGTCGGGCGGCGGTGGAGCCGTCTACCGGAGCGATGCACCAGAGCGGATTGAATACGGTCTCCGATGCAAGAGCAGCCGGCGAAAGTGCTGATCATAGCGACGGGGGCGCTTGCGGCCCTTGTCATCGGATGCGCCGGAGTGCTGTTGCATGCGCCGGCGATTCCGAAATCGTCGCGTCCGAACGCCAACTCAACTTTCGTTGTCAGCCGTGACCGTACGGCTGACGCGACGGTGGAGAAAACAACGCCGCCTGCCGATGCAGCACAGGCGAATATCGGACCCGCGCAGCCAATAGCCGCGCCAGCGGAAACGGCCCGCGATGGCGGCGCCCGGTTAGCGTCTGTCCCCGAGCAAGACGAGACGTCGTCGCCTGATATGATCCCCGCGGCATTCGCGGCTTCCAATCGGCGCCGCCCGCCGGTCCGGATTCTGCAGTTGGGCGATAGCCACACGGCCGCCGATTTCTTCTCCGGAGAATTACGCCAGCGTCTGCAGGCGCAGTTTGGAGCGGGTGCCCCCGGATATCTTGCGGCTGGAACGCCCAGGTTCGGCGTGCGCACGGGCCTATTCAAAGTGACGGCCTCGTCTGGCTGGGCGTACCAAACCCTGCAGAAATCGGACAATCCAGCTCAGTTTTGGCTGTCCGGCTTCAATGCTGTGTCGGCCGCGACTGGCAATTCTCTAACCTATACGTCCGACCGTCTTGTCAGTTTCGACTCCATCGAACTTGACGGCATTCGCCAGCCGCAGGGCGGCACCGTGGAAGTTAGGCTGGATGGCGTGCTTGCCAGTACGTTCGACTTCGGTGGCGCCAAAGCTGAGCCCATGGTCTTTCGCATGCGCCCGCAAAAGAAAGCGGCTGAGCAATTCCGCACCTTGGAGATCAAGACAACGAGTAGTGGCCCCGTCGTCTTGTCGAGCGTCGCGATCTACGACAGCCGCTCCGGCGTCTCGTTGAGCAGCGTCGGCTATCCCGGCGCCACCGTCGGCATCTTGAACAAGTTCTCTCCGGATTTGATTTCCGACGATCTGCGCCGGATCGATCCGCAGGTTGTTATCTTGGCCTTCGGCACCAACGAAGCGTCGAACGACATGCTACGGCCGGAGGCTTACACGTCGGTCTACGAGCAGGTGCTGGACCGGATCAAAGCTGCGGTCCCGTCCGCCAACATCGTGATTGTCGGACCGCCGGACGGAGAGGAGCGCGACAGCGCCTGCAAAGCGGCGCCGGCGGAGATGGACTGCCGCACTGCCAATCCATCGTCGCCGGAAAAAATGGAGGCAGGTCAAGGCAACCTCGCGGCGCCCGATTGCCGCTGGCATCAGCTTGTAAAGCTCGCGGAGGTCCGCAATGCGGAAAGCGAGATCGCGGCCCGGCGCGGATTGGCCTTTTGGAATTGGGCTTCGATCATGCCCCAGGAGTGCGGAGCGCATCGCTGGGTCACCGCAAACCCGCCGCTGATGACTCCCGATCATATCCATTTCACGCGAGGCGGATATGCCATGGCCGCTGACAAGTTTTTGCCGACGCTGATGCCGCTCGTCGAGAAGTACGCCACAGTCGGAAACGCGTCGTCGTCCCAGTAGACCGCAAGACAAATCGGGGCGCTCGCTTTATCTTCGGCTATGGAGGACTTCGACCATGGCAGGCGATAACGACAAGCATCACCACGGCAGCGGTCATCACCATGGCCATTCGCATCATGACCATGGGCACGACCATGACCATGACCATGCGCACGCGCCGCATGACTGGCACTCGCAGACCTATGTGGATCAATGGATCAAGCGCGACGAGAGCCGCGACGACGAGCGGCGACCGCGCATCCGGCAAATGATCGCCGCGGCAAAACTGCCGCACGATGCTGCGCTAAACGTGCTGGATATCGGCGCTGGCTATGGATTTGTGACCGAAGAAGTGTTGCATGCTTTCCCGAATGCTCGCGTTACGCTGCAGGATTATTCTGACTTGATGTTGGCGCACGCTCGCAAGCATCTCGCCGAATCCTCCGGCCAATTGTCGTTCGTCCTAGCCGACCTCACCGACCCAACTTGGCCCGAGCGGGTCGGCGGCCCGTTCGACATGATTGTGTCGGCGATCGCCATCCACAATCTTCGCAAATCGGAACTCATCGCCGGCTGCTATCGAGGCATCGCAAGTCTGCTCAAGCCCGGCGCGCC
>JASHVC010000037.1 GCA_030039655.1 Xanthobacteraceae bacterium
AACGCGGCGCCAAGGACATCAGGCTCGTCTGTCTGATCTGCGCACCGCAGGGTATCGAACACATGCGCGGACTGCATCCCGATGTGCCGATCTGGACAGCGGCGATCGATGAGGGGCTTGATGAGCACGCCTTCATCGTACCGGGACTTGGCGACGCTGGCGACCGGGCTTATGGGACAAAGTAAGTTCTGCCTGTAACCTCATCCTGAGGCGGCCGCGCAGCGGCCCTCGAAGGATGCAGGCCGAAGCGCTTGGGCCTCCCCCTTCGAGGCGCGGCGCAAGCGCCGCGCACCTCAGGGTGAGGAAACTGAGGAACTGCCATGCGACGCTTCGCCTTCGCACTTCTCTTTCTCGCCTTCGCCACAGCGGCGCGCGCCGAGCCGCAATGGCTCACCTTGCCGCCAACGCCGAAGCTGCCGCCTCACGGCAAGAGCGGGTATGCGCCGGTCAACGGCATCAAAATCTGGTACGCCACCTTCGGCCACGGCGCGCCGGTGATCCTGCTTCATGGCGGCCTCGCCAATTCCAGTTACTGGGGCAAGCTGGTGCCGGCGCTGGCCCGGCACTATCGCGTCATCGTCATGGACAGCCGCGGCCACGGACGTTCATCGCGCGACGCGCAACCCTATGGCTACGATCTCATGGCGTCCGACGTGACGGCGCTGATGGATTATCTGAAGATCAACAAAGCCGCACTAGTCGGCTGGAGCGACGGCGCCATCATCGGCCTCGACATCGCCATGCACCACCCCGAGCGGCTCACCAAGCTGTTCGCCTTCGCGGCGAATTCCGATCCCAGCGCGGTGAAGGACGTCGAGCACGATCCGGTTTTCAGCGCCTTTATCGAGCGCGCAAGAAAAGAATACGA
The DNA here is from genome assembly GCA_030039655.1 of Xanthobacteraceae bacterium. The sequence continues at coordinate 869 of JASHVC010000037.1, forward strand.
GAAGCTCTCGCCGACGCCCACCGAATACGATGCGTTCCTCGCCCAGATCACCAAGATGTGGGAGACGCAGCCACACTGGACCGCCGACGACCTCCACGGCATCAAGGTGCCGACCTGGATCGTCGACGCCGATCACGACGAAGCGATCAAACGCGACAACACATTGTTCATGGCCGACAACATCCCCGACAGCGGCCTGCTCATCCAGCCGGATGTCAGCCATTTTTCGTTCATCCAGGACCCGGCGCAGTTCAACACCGACGTTAAGCATTTTCTGGCGTACCTGAAGGCAAAGTAACGGCTAACTTTTCGTTATTGGCCGCGGGCGTGCCCGCGTAAAGCCGCGCAATGCGCGGCGGGCCGCATTTTATTTACACCAGAGAAACCCAGATTTTTTGCAAAGAAAAAACGCGCGATGCGTAAGAGTCGAAGCGACCTTCGCACTCTCGATTTCACGTATGGCTGCGATCGATGGCCAAGCTGTTTACCCCGCATCTGGTGGAATCCTCCCATAGTTTGGGCCGTGAATTTCTGTCGGCTCACGGACGCAAGGCCGCCAATGCGCATGAAGCCTTTCAATGGGCGGCAGAGAAGCCCGATGCGTATTTGAAGAGCATAGGTTTCCGCGACCGCGCCAGCTTCAATCGCTGGCACAAAAGCCTGGTCACGACCGAGCGCGCGATTTGGCGGCAGGCCGTGGCGGACCGGAAGACGCGGATCTGGTAGTGGCGAACTTCGCACAAGCGTTTAGGGCGGGATAGCGCAGCGTATTCTGCCGCCCTCTGTCGCGAGAAAGCACATTGCCGCCAGCTTGCGCACTGTCGGTTTTCATCGAATGCCAGTGCGTAACGGGGACAAGGAGCGAAAGTAAGTTGACAAACTAGGACGCGGACCCACGGTTGCACGCCGTTAGGATTAGTGCAGTCGCGGGGTTTTGGCATGGCTCAGGTCAGCGAGTTTGAAGCGCCGCCACAAACCAATTGGCGGAAGATCGCATCGATCTTATTTTTCTCAGGCGTATTTTGTTGGGGCGTTTTCGCCTCACTGAGTACTCTATCGAAGCTGGATTTTGCGGTCGATTTCCTCAATTGGTCGGTCGGACAAGCACCAATTACGCTTAAGAGTGCGCTACTCGCCGTCGGCAGGATAATCTCTGCCGCGGTTTCGATCTATCGAGAACACATACGCGATCTCGCTCATCTCCTGAGGCTCCCGCTAATGCCTCACTTCGCTTACGACTTATTTGGAATAATCGGCCTCTCGGCCGGGCGAGGATACAAGGTTGGGATGCCCCAGATCGAAGTGTTACGGGACAATCTTGATGCGCGTGATCAGCTTAAACAGATACTCGACAGACGCAGATCGAGTAGGAGATACGGTTTTGGCGCAGCCGAAAAGGATAATCTGAGGCGACACTATGAGGGAAAAATAGAACCCTTTTTTGTAGCGCGACGTGCCGTCGTAATAAGTGATTTCATAAACAAGCCGCTCGAATGGATCGTGCGCTCAGAAGATTTGAGCATTGCCATTTCGGACGGCATAGCGGCAATTATCTGCTACGGAGCACTCGTTAGTGTTGTAGTAGCAGTGCTGTTTGGCATCGATTACTGCTACAGGCATTTTGGATAACGGCGCCGGAGCTCGTTGAAGATTTGATTGTCGTTGAGCTTAAAACCAATCAAGAAATTTCGGCCAGTTTACTTTCACCCGTTCGATTATGGCTGTGCGTGCCGCAATCGCCGCTACGCCGACGGGCGCAGGCCCAAATCGTTTAATCACTCTGCCGAGGGGATTAAGTGCGTTTGTGGCGGTGAGTAATGCAGAGACGGTCTAAGCATTGGAGCGGGTGAAGGGAATCGAACCCTCGTCATAAGCTTGGAAGGCTTCTGCTCTACCATTGAGCTACACCCGCGCCGGCCCGAACTTATGGGATGGGCGGCAGAATACAACATCCCGACTCGTTAAAAATCCGGCTAGAATGCGGGCACGACCGGTGCCAAAACGCCGGCCAAGGAAATACATGCCGGAAACGCCTGGACAATTGTCAGTATTGCTGTGGCGCGGCGGCCGAGATGGCCGATACGAAACCTACGCGGTGCCGCGCCGCGAGAGCCAGACCGTGCTCGACGTGGTGACCTACGTGCAGCGCCACCTCGATCCGACGCTGTCGTACCGGTTCGCCTGCCGGGTTGGCATGTGCGGCTCGTGCGCCATGACGGTGAACGGCCACCCGCGCTGGACTTGCCGCACCCACGTGGCGAAGGTCGCGGGCGATGGCCGACTGGAGGTTGGCCCGCTGAAGAACCTGCCGCTGATCAAAGACCTCACCACCGACATGCAGCCGTTCTTCGAAAAATGGCAGCAGGCGAAGGGCGTGTTTGCGCCTTCGAAGACGCGCGACGATGCCATTCCGCCCATCAATCCTGACAGCCCGGCGCGGATCGCCGCCAACGTCGCCATCGAATGCATCAATTGCGGCGTGTGTTATTCGGCGTGCGATACGGTACGCTGGAATTCCGAATATCTCGGGCCGGCCGCGCTCAATCGCGCCTGGACCCTGGTCAACGACGAGCGCGACGCGGGCAATGCCGCGCGCCTGCGGGCGATCGCGGCATCCGGCGGCTGCCACTCCTGCCACTCGCATCAATCTTGTCAGGAGCATTGCCCGGTATCGCTCAATCCGACGGCATCGATCGCCGGGCTGAAGCGCCGCGCCACGGCCGCTTATCTCAACGGCGAGCTAAAAGCATGAATGTGCGGCTTTACGTGTGGCAGCGAGCGACAGCGGCGCTCATGGTGCCGCTCGTTCTCATCCACATCGCCGTCATCTTTTACGCCACGCGCCAACAAATGACCGCGGCCGACATCCTGTCGCGCACCCACGGCAGCCTCGCGTGGGCGTCCTACTATGCGCTGTTCGCCGCCGCCGTTTCGATCCACGCGTCGATCGGCGTGCGCAACGTGCTGGCCGAGTGGTCGCGGCTCACCGAGCGGCTCGCGGGCCAAATCGCAATCGTCCTCGGCATCGCGCTGGCGCTGCTCGGCGCGCACGCCATTTTCGCGTTGGTGGTCGCATGATCGGCCACAGTCTGAAGCATCGCGGCAGCGCGCTGTGGATCGCCGCGATGGTGCATCGGCTCTCGGGCCTGGCACTGGCAATCTTTCTGCCGGTCCATTTCTTCGTGCTGGG
>JASHVC010000038.1 GCA_030039655.1 Xanthobacteraceae bacterium
TCGCCGGATCGGCCAGCACCGTATTGGTGTCGACGCTGACCTTGGAGATGACGTCGGGCGGCGTCTTCGCCGGAGCAAACAACGCCTGCGACGAGACCACCTCGTAACCCGGCACCGTCTCGCCGAGAGCGGGAACTTCGGGAGCGGCGGGATTTCGCTTCGGCCCGGTGACCGCCACCACGCGCACCTGCCCCGACCGCGAATAGGACAACAGCGTGCCGCTGCCGAAGTAGCAATCGATGCGGCCCGGAATGAGATCCGTGAAGGCGGGCGCTGCGCCGCGATAAGGCACGTGCGTCATTTTCAGGTCCGCCATTTGCAGGAACAGCATCTCGGCCAGATATGGCGCGCTGCCCGTGCCGGGCGATCCCATGCTGAGCTGACCGGGTTTCGATTTCACATAGTCGATGAATTCCTTGACCGAATGAGCCGGCGAGGAATTCGGCACGAACATGAAATAGTCGACGAGCGTCACCAGCGAGACCGGCGCGAAATCCACGATCGCGTCGTAGGAGAGCTTGCTGTAAAGGCTCGTGTTCGCGGCGATCGAACCGGGATCGAACAGCAGCGTGTAACCGTCGGGATCGGACCGCGCTACGAATTCGATGCCGATATTGTTGCCGGCGCCCGACCGGTTTTCGATGAAGACCTGTTGGCCCCACATGGCCGAAAGCCTGTCAGCGACCGTGCGCGCGACAATATCCGTCGGGCCTCCGGCGGCGACTGGCACGATTATGCGTACGGGCTTGGTTGGATAGGCGGTCTTCGGCGTCTGCGCTCGCCCCTCGCGGACGAAGAGGTTCGGCGTGAAGACCTGAGCGGCTGCAAGTGCAAACAAGCGGCGACGGGTGAACATCTCGGCGACCTCCCGCTTTCTCGACCCACCCATCTTATGCGCCCGGCGGGGCGATCTCTACAGCCGAGTTGCGCGGAAATCTTCTACGCGGAGCGATTGAATTGCCGCCGAGAGCGCGCTAGCGCGACCGGGGACTCACTGCACCCACCAGCACTGCTAGTGCCGGGGTCGGGCGGAATGCGCGTGAGTAGAAATACGGATATGCCGTTTGTTGCTCAACCAATTCACGCACCGTTTAGGAGACGTTACGTAGGCTTCCGCCATCATATTTTACAGGGTGAACGAGCTGCTGGAATCCTCTCCGCGTTGATCGAAACCGGCGTGAACAAAAAATTTCCACGCAAAGAGAAGCCCAGCGGCACAACAAGCAATGTCTCTCGATTTGCCGACTCTCATGATCATGCAGAGCTTTTCTATGGCGTGCTCCGGAGCGCTGCTGTGCTTTGCGTGGATGCAAAACCGAACCGTCACCGTATGGGGACTGTGGGGCATCGCCAACATCATTGCGGCCACGGGCATCATTTCGCTGATGCTCGGCGCGACTTTCCACTTGATTATATGGACGACGATTGGCGTCTGCCTGATGCAGACGCAAGCAGGCTTGATATGGAAAGCAACACGCCTCATCGAATGGAAACGCGCGCCACTTGCGCTCGCGCTGGCGGGACCGTTGCTGGTCGGCCTTACCAGTCCCTTCCTGCAAAGTTTGACCGGGCTTTTCGCTCTTGCGGGCGGAGCCGCATACGCACTGGCCGCCGCGGCGGAGCTGTGGGCCGGGCGCCAGGAGCGCCTGGCTGCCCGATGGCCCCTTATCGTGCTGACGGCCACGCACGGCACGGCCTTGCTGATAGGCGCCTACAGCACGCTGACCGGCTCGACCGGACAGGATTCCGTGCCGGCGCTCTTGAGCTTGTTCGGCTTTATCTACTTCGAGAGCATTATCTTCACCCTTGGCACCTCGATCTTCGTATTCGCGCTGGTCAACGAGCGTAAGGAGGCGGCCACAAGAGCGGCCGCAAGTACGGACTCCTTGACCGGCATCGCCAATCGCGCCGCTTTCCTCGAGACCGCGAAGCGGGTTTTGGAGTGCTGCCGGCGAAGCCAAACGCCAGTCGCAGCGATCATGTTTGATCTGGATCATTTCAAGAAGATCAACGATAGGTACGGCCATCCGGTCGGCGACGCCGTATTGAAAAGGTTCTGTGCCGCTACAGTCGCCACATTGCGCCAAACCGATCTGTTCGGTCGCATGGGTGGCGAGGAATTTGCGGCGATACTGCCGGCGGCAAGCATCGAAGCAGCCTTGCTGCGCGCCGAACGTATCCGTCTTTCTTTCGCAGGTGATTGCCAATTCGTCCGCGGGCATCGGGTCAACGCCACAGTCAGCGGCGGGGTGTCCGTCAGTGTGAGGGCGGAACAAGATTTGGACGCGTTGCTCGAAGAGGCTGACGCCGCGCTTTACCGAGCCAAGACCGAAGGCCGCAATCGCGTGATCCTCGCGGGCGAGAATTCTCAGGAGGCCATCGCTTCGGATGTGTCATGCGTTGCGTAGCCGCCATGGTAGTGTTCTAAAAGTCGGCAAGCCCCAAAACGTCGGCCATGGAGTAAAGGCCGGGCTTCTGCGCGCGCGCCCACAGCGCAGCGTGCAGCGCGCCGCGGGCAAAGATCATGCGATCCTCGGCGCGGTGGGTCAGCTCCACACGCTCGGCGGGGCCCGCGAACGTCACCGTGTGCTCGCCCACCACCGTACCGCCACGCAGCGACGCAAAACCGATGTCGCCGCGCGTGCGCTCACCCGTCATGCCGTCGCGGCCGCGCTCCGAGTGCTGGGCGACGTCGATGCCGCGCCCCGCCGCCGCGGCGCGGCCCAACATCAGCGCCGTGCCCGAAGGCGCGTCGATCTTTTTGTTGTGGTGCATTTCCAGAATTTCGATGTCGTAGTCGTCGTTGAGCGTCTTGGCCACACGCTTGGTGAGGGCGGCGAGCAGATTGACCCCCATACTGAAGTTGCCGGACTTCACGATCTTGGCGCGGCTCGCGGCCTTGGCGATGACTGCATCCTCTTCGGCCGAGTGGCCGGTAGTGCCGATAATGTGCACGAGCCCTGCGGCGGCGGTCAGCTCGGTTAGGGCGAGCGTAGCCGCCGGAATGACAAACTCAATCAGCCCGTCGGCCTGCTTGAGCAAGGGCGCAACATCGCTCGTCACCTTGATGCCGTTCGAGCCGAGGCCCGCGAGTTCGCCCGCGTCGCGGCCGATCACCGCCGCGCCCGGCGCCTCGACGGCGCCCGCTAGCGTGAGACCTTTACTCGCCGCGACAGCGTGAATGAGCGTTCGCCCCATGCGCCCACCGGCGCCGGCGATCACCACCCGCATCTCGGAGTTTGCTGCGGCCATCGGGTTTCTCCAATCGGCGCGGGTATAGCTGTGCGCCGAGAGAGCGGCAACGTTCACCTCGCCCGGCGCGCGGGAGAGAGAGCTTCAGAACTTCGGTCCGCCATAGCCCTCGACGATCACGAGATCGACTTCGGCGTTGCCCTGGCGCAATTTTTTCACCGGCGCATAATCTGGCGAGCGATAGCAGGACAGCGCCGCATCAAAACTTGGAAATTCCGCGACGGCGGTGCGGTCGCGAACTTTGCCCTCCGGCACCTCTCGAGGCCCACCGCGCACCAGAAAGCGCGCGCCGTATTTGGCAAGATGCGGGAGGAGCGCGAGCACGTAGGCCTTGTGCGCCTCGGCATCGGTCACATCGAGATGCGTAATCCAATAGCCCTTTTTCGCGTCGGGCGCCGCGGCCGGCCGAGCGGGTTGCGGATCGTCATGGCCCTCAGCAATGACGAAATCGCATTGCGAGTGCGGCAGACGCAGCGTCTGTGCACGCTGGTACTCGTCCGAACGATAGCAGGCGAGCGCGCCGGCATAGTCGGGGAACTCGCGGATCACGCAGCGGGAGCGGGCATGACCCTCGACGACTTCACTCCTGCCGCCACGCACCAATGCAACGCCATTGTATTTCTCATGGGCCGGCGGCGTTGCTGCCATGTAGCCCTTGTAACCTTCCATGTCGCTGACATCGATCTGCGGCAGCCAGTAGCCTCTGGGCATTGCGTCGCTCCCTTAACGTTGGGGATCAGAGTTCGTCATTGCGAGCGAAGCGAAGCAATTCAGGAGCGGCTGGCTGGGAGCAAGCGGTCCTGGATTGCTTCGTCGCTTCGCTCCTCGCAATGACGGTGCGGCGTCATGGCTGCGCGCCGTCGTAGCCCTCGATAATGATGAGGTCGACAGCGGAGTGCGGCTGCCGCACCTTGATGTTGGCTTGATATTCGGGCGAACGATAGCAGGCGAGCGCCGTAGCGTAGTCGGGAAATTCGATCACCACGTTGCGCGAACGGGACGAGCCTTCCATGCCGTCGAATTTGCCGCCGCGAACCACGTAGCGGCCGCCGAATTTCTTGAAGATCGCAGCGTTGGCCGCCGCGTAGGGCTTGAAGCCCTCTTCATTGTTCACATCGACCCGCGCGATCCAATAAGCCTTCGCCATCTGCGTCCTCCCTGTGTCATCGGCTTGCTGCTGCGATTTCTTCCACGACGGCGGCCGCCGCGGCTTTCGGATCGGCCGCAGCGATGATCGGCCGTCCCACAACCAGATAGTCGGCCCCGGCCGCGATCGCGGCAGACGGCGTCATGACACGCTTCTGGTCACCGGCCTCTGCGCCGGCGGGCCGGATGCCCGGCGTCACCAACCGAACCTTCTCGCCCACGATGGCGCGCACGTTGTGCACCTCCTCGGCGGCGCAGACCAGGCCATCGACGCCGATGTCGCGCGCCTGCGCGGCGCGCTCGGCAACCAGTTCGGGCACCGTGAAGTCATAACCGGCCGCCGCCAGATCGGCGTCGTTATAAGACGTCAGCACGGTGACGGCGAGAATACGCAAGCCGCCTTCGCGCGCCTCGACGGCGGCCTTCATGGTCTGCGGATAGGCGTGCACGGTGAGGAAAGTCGCGCCAAGCCGCGACGCACTGCGTACGCCCTCCGCGACCGTGTTGCCGATGTCGTGGAGTTTCAGATCGAGAAACACGCGCTTGCCGGCAGCGATCAGAGCCGGCGCATAGGCGAGGCCGCCGGCAAAAGCGAGCTGATAGCCGATCTTGTAGAACGAAACCGCGTCGCCAAGGCGAGCCACCATGGCTTGCGCCAACTCCACGGACGGTACATCGAGCGCGACAATCAAGCGTTCTCGCGGCTCAAGCTGCATCGCCGTCATCCCACAGCCCGCACGAGATCGGCCAGGCGGCGCGCCAGCGCTTTCAAGGACGCAGCGAGGTTTGGGTCTTTCAGATCGCCCATCTCGTCGAACGCGTCGCCCGCATTGGCGACGCTGATCTGTTCGGGGATGACCAGCGCGCCGCAGCCAAGCTCGAGGATTTGCCGCAACGCCATCAGCGAACGTACCCCACCGTCCGCACCGGCCGACGCGGCGCCGATAGCAAATACCCGATCCTTGAAAATCTCGTACGCCGACTCGCCGCGGACGCGCGGGCGCGACAGCCAGTCGATCGTGTTCTTTATAAGTGGCGTCACCGAAGCGCTAAATTCAGGGCTGGTCATGAACACACCCTGATGCGCTTCCATCATGCGCCGCAGCTGCACGGCATCGTGCGGAGTCGCGGCCTCGGCGGTCATCTCTGCATCGAACAGCGGCAGCGGATAATCCTCAAGCGAAATGCGCGTCACGTCGGCATCGGCCAGCGCCAGCTCCTTGGCGGCGAGCGCGGCCAACCGCCCGTTGTAGGAGCCGATGCGCAGCGAACCAGGGATGACGAGGATTTTCGGAGCAACCATCATTGTCATGCCCGCGAAAGCGGGCATCCAGTATTCCGGAAAGTCAACATATTGAACACCGTCTCGGCGATTACTGGATCATCCGCTTTCGCGG
>JASHVC010000535.1 GCA_030039655.1 Xanthobacteraceae bacterium
ATAGGAGGCCATCCTTTGAACCTCGGCATCGCGTTCGCACCGCTGGTCAGCGCCCAAATTCTTTGGGCCGCGGTCGTCGCGGTTGCGATCCTCGGGCTGCTGCTGTTCGTCGCCCGCAGCCGCGGCGCGGCGATCCGCGTGCTCGCGCTGGCGCTGATCCTGCTGGCGCTCTCCAACCCATCGCTGACCCGCGAGGATCGCCAGCCGCTTAGCTCGGTCGCGGTGGTCGTAGTCGACAAGAGCCCGAGCCAGAGTTTCGGCGACCGCACGCAGCAGACCGAAGAGGCGCGCAAGGCCGTCACCGACCGGCTGGGCCGCATTCCCGGCCTGGAAGTGCGTGTCGTGGAAGCCGGCCAGTCCGACGGCGAGACCGACGGCACGCGATTGTTCACGGCACTCAATTCCGCGCTGTCAGACGTACCTCCCGACCGCGTCGCCGGCGTCATCATGATCACCGACGGCCGCGTTCACGACGTGCCGGCCGACGCCAGCGCGCTCGGCTTCGCGGCGCCGCTTCACGGGCTGATCACCGGCAAAAAGGATGAGCGCGACCGCCGCGTTGCGCTCATTGCCGCGCCGCGGTTCGGCATCGTCGGCCAAGTGCAGACCATCACCTACCGGGTCGAGGATCACGGCGCCCACGAGGCGAGCGCCGAGGTTACGGTGCGCCGCGACGGCGATGTCATCGAGACGCGAACGGTGCCGGTCGGCGTACCGCAGAACGTGGACATCCAAATTCCGCACGGCGGGCCGAACATCGTCGAGATCGAGGCCGCGCCGCTGTCCGGCGGCGAACTGACTCTGGTCAACAATCGCGCCGTGGTTTCCATCGACGGCGTGCGCGACAAGCTGCGCGTGCTACTAGTCTCCGGCGAGCCCAATCCCGGCGAGCGGACCTGGCGCAACCTGCTCAAGTCCGACCCATCGGTCGATCTTGTGCACTTCACCATCTTGCGTCCGCCGGAAAAGCAGGACGGCACGCCGATCAACGAACTGTCGCTGATCGCATTCCCGACCCGCGAGCTGTTCCAGCAAAAGATCGACCAATTCCAGCTCATCATCTTCGACCGCTACGCCCGCCAGGGCGTGCTGCCGATGATCTATTTCGACAACATCACCCGCTACGTGCGCGACGGCGGCGCTGTGCTGGTCGATGCCGGGCCGGATTATGCGAGCCAGACCAGCATCTGGCACACGCCGCTCGACGTGGTGCTCCCCGCGGAGCCAAGCGGTACGGTCAGCAATGAGGCGTTCCGTCCAAGCCTGACCGAACTCGGCAAACGGCATCCGGTGACGCGGGGCCTCGAAGGCTCCGAAAGCGATCCGCCACACTGGAGCGAGTGGTTCCGCGTCGTCGATACCAGGGACACGACTGGCACGACGGTGATGCAGGGACCCGATCAAAAACCTTTGCTGGTACTCTCGCGCCAGGGCGAAGGCCGCGTCGCCATGCTGCTTTCCGACCAAATGTGGCTGTGGTCACGCGGCTTCGAAGGCGGCGGTCCGCAACTCGATCTGCTGCGCCGGCTGTCGCACTGGTTGATGAAGGAGCCGGATCTCGAAGAGGAGGCGCTGCGTCTGCAGGTCAACGGCCACAATCTCGTGGTGCGACGCCAGACCATGGCTGAAGAGGTCGCCGACGTGACCGTGACTTCGCCGTCCGGCGCTACACGCGCAGTCAAGCTCGATCCGGTCGAACCTGGCGTGTGGGAAAGCACCATCCCGGCCAACGAGCTTGGTCTGTGGCGCGCGACCGACGGCAAGCTCAATGCGCTCGTTAATATCGGCCCGGCCAACCCGCGCGAGTTCGCCGAGGTGACATCGACGACCGATTGGCTCGCGCCCATCGCCAACGCCACCGGCGGCAGCGCACGGCGGCTCGACGACGGCCAAGGTCTGCACGTCCCGCGCATCGTCCCAGTACGCTCCGGCGACACTTATCAGGGCGACGACTGGATCGGCCTGAAGATGAGCGACGCCAGCGTGGTACGCGGTATCGGCGTGTTGCCGGTGTTCGCCGGCATGCTCGGGCTTCTGCTGCTGCTTGGCAGTCTCGCTGGCACCTGGGCACGCGAGGGCCGCTGACTTTCTGACCTATCGGTCGGCGTTGTCCCATTCGCCGCGCACGCGGCCGGACACGCCCTCAAAGGCGCCGGGAGCAAGCTCGGCGACGAGCAACCGCGCTGGATCGACGGGTCCAGGCATGATGACGCGCCCAGGCGGGATACGCTTGAAGCCACTCTTGCCGTAGTACGGCTCGTCGCCGACCAGGATCGCCAGCCGCTCGCCCTTGGCCGCCGCATCCTTGAGGGCGCGAGCAATCAGCGCCTGCCCTACGCCGCGCTCGCGAAACGCGGGCTCGACCGTCAGCGGGCCAAGCAACAGTGCTTTGCTCTCGCCGATACGCACCGGCGAAAGCCGAACCGAACCGACCAGCAGCGTGCCAATGCGGGCGATGAACGACAGGTCGAGGCGATGCGAAACCTGCTCGCGCAGCCGATAAGCGGTCTTGGCGTAACGGCCGGGACCAAAGGTGCGCTCGTGCAAGCGCTCGATGGCTTCCGCGTCGCCCTCGGATTCGGGCAGGATCGTCAGCGAAATATCGTTCATCGCGCCGCGCCTAGCATTTGGTCCCGGCGAGGTCCAGCGCACGCATGGCTGCTGCGGCGTACGGCACGCGATGCCGTCAATCGCTACCAAATTTCCGGGGCGTCGCGGCCGCTCAGCACTTCGGCGATGCGCGCGCGCGTCGAAACAGTGGTTCCTTCGGGCAGCGCGTCGGGCGCGAAGAAGCCGTGTGCAATGATTTCGCTGTTCGGCCG
>JASHVC010000536.1 GCA_030039655.1 Xanthobacteraceae bacterium
GCATCGGCGATCCGGGTCCCTGCGGGCGGATCCTCGTGCGCGGCGAGCCTGGTTGGGAGATCATCCCCGAATTGGCACCGAGACCCGGCGAGCCCGTGATCGACAAGCCCGGCAAAGGCTCGTTCTGCGCCACCGATCTTGAACTGATGCTGCGCTCCACCGGGAAGCGCAACATCGTGCTCACCGGCATCACGACCGATGTCTGCGTGCACACCACCATGCGCGAGGCGAACGATCGCGGCTTCGAATGCCTGCTGCTCGAGGATTGCTGCGGCGCGACTGATCACGGCAATCACCTCGCGGCGGTCAAAATGATCAAGATGCAGGGCGGGGTCTTCGGCTCCGTGTCCAATTCCAAAGCCTTCGTGGAGAAGCTGCCATGAGTGTAGCCGCGGCCGTCCGAGCGCCGCAGCCAGCCGCGCCGGCGATGCGCGCCCCCTCGCTCGAGACCATCGGCATGACCAAGATCTTTGGATCGCTGATCGCGCTGGAGGATGTCTCCATCAAGGTCGAGGCCGGGACCGTCCACGCACTCTTGGGCGAGAACGGCGCCGGCAAATCAACGCTCGTCAAATGCATCATGGGATTCTACACGGGCGATCGGGGCCAAGTGCTGCTCGACGGCAAGGAAGTGCCGATCCGCAATCCGCGCGACGCGCGCGCCTATGGCATCGGCATGGTGTACCAGCACTTCACCTTGGTGCCGTCCCTCACCGGTGCGGAAAATCTTGTAATCAGCCGCGCCGATGCGCCGGCCATCATCGACTGGAAAAAGGAGATGGCGGCGCTCAACGCGTTTCTCGATCGCACGCCGTTCCGAGTGCCGCTTGACGTGCCGGTGGCGGCCATGGCCGCGGGCGAAAAGCAGAAGCTGGAAATCTTGAAGCTGCTCTATCTCGACCAGCGGCTGCTCATTCTCGACGAACCGACATCGGTGCTCACGCCCGGTGAAGCGGACGAAATGCTCAGTCTCCTGCGCGATATGACCCATCGCAAGGAGATCACCGTCATCATGATCACGCACAAATTCCGTGAAGTGACAAGCTTCTGTGACAGCGTCACCGTGCTGCGCCGCGGCCGCAAAGTCGGTGGCGGTGACGTCAAGGACCTCACCACCGAGGCCATGGCGCGGATGATGATCGGCGATACGCAAATCCGCGAGCGGGCTGTACGGGCCCCCAATCCTCCCGGCGAAACGGTGCTGGAGCTGGTCGCGCTTTGCACCAACGACGATGAGGGGCTTCCGGCCCTGGATCGCGTCAATCTGAAAGTTCATTCCGGAGAAATCGTCGGCATCGCCGGCGTGTCTGGAAACGGCCAATCGGGATTGGTCGAGGTGTTGTCGGGGCAACGGCCACTCACCGACGGGCGCATTCTGATCAAGGGACACCCGTTCGAGCCCGACCGCGATTCGTTTTATCGCCTGAAGGTATTTGGACTGCCAGAGGAGCCGCTCAAGAACGCCACCGTGCCGAAGATGACGGTGGCGGAGAACATGGCGTTTCGCACTTTCGATCGCCCTCCGTCGGCGAAACTCGGCTGGTGGCTGTCGCCAGGACCCATGCGCGAAAAGGCCCGCGAATTGATCGCCCGCTATCGCGTAAAGACGCCCTCCCCCGAGACGGCGCTTGCGGATCTGTCGGGCGGCAATGTGCAGCGCGCGGTGCTGGCGCGCGAACTCTCCGGCAATGTCGACGTGCTCATCGTCGCCAACCCCTGCTTCGGCCTCGACTTCGCCTCGGTCGCCGAAATTCGCGCCCAGATCATGGAACAGCGGAACCACGGCGCCGCCGTCCTACTGGTATCCGAAGACCTCGACGAGGTGCTCGAGCTTGCCGATCGCGTCGCCGTCATGTCGGGCGGCACCATCAACTATCAGTCTCCCATTGCGGAGACCAATCGCACTACCATCGGCCAACACATGGCCGGCCACTGATGTCACCGGCCTTTCGCCGGAAGCGTCATGCTTGCCAAGACCCGCTTCGATCTTTTGATTTTCGACTTCGACGGCACCTTGTGCGACACGCGCGTCGCGATCGCCCACTGCCTCGAACGTGCACTGGCAAAGCACGGCCGGCCGTTTCCGCCGCCGGAGCACACGGCAAGCATCGTGAGCAAGGGCTTGCCGTTGCCGGAGACCATTGGGTTGTTGGACCCGCGCTTGCGCGGACAGAGCGACGCCATCGCCGAAGTAGTGAGTGCCTACAGGTCGTTCTATCGGAGCGAAGGCGATGCGCTCATCAGGATGTTTCCTGGAGCCGACATCGTGTTGCAAACCATGCATACGCGCGGGGTCAAATGCATCGTAGTCAGCAACAAAGGCGTCGGAGCCATTCATCGATCGCTTGATCAGTACAGACTCGCGCCATTCATTGACGTTGTTTTTGGCGACCTGCCGGGCGTTCCACTCAAACCCGATCCCGCGCTTCTGACCGATCATATTGCTTCGAAATTTTCAGAAATCGACAAAACCCGAATACTGATGATCGGCGACACCGAAGTAGACATCAAGTTCGCCCGTGCAAGCGGCGTCGCCTGCTGTTGGGCGGCTTATGGCTTCGGCGACCGCCAGCGCTGCATGGCGATGTCGCCGGAATATCTGATTGAGACTATTGAGGAACTACCAGAGATCGTAGGCGGCTCGGACGACGGCCCTTAACCGCTGCCTTCGCCTTACTTGCGCTCGAAGACAATATCCTGCGCGCCTTTCCACAAAGTGAGCTTGCCGAGCGCCGTCAGATTTTCGCGGCCATTGACAATGGTCAGAAAGTGATTGCCAGCCAATTGCCCGACCTTGCTGGCGAAGCACACCGCCCCATAGGCCAGCAAAATCTCTGTTTCGCTGATGCCGCCCGGATACAGGATAATGTCTCCTGGCGCCGGATGGCTGGTGTGATTTTCGTAACCCAACCCAAGATCGAGGTCGCCGAGAGGAATCCAGCAACCCTCACCGCTCCAGCGCACGTGAATGATCTGCTGCCGGTACGGCAGCAAACTTGAAAATTTCGCGCATGTCTTCGGCGCCGCTTCCTCTTCCATGCGAGCTTCGAATTCGTAAGGCCCGGCTTTGATGTGAAGCATGGTCACGGCCGCACCTCGAAGTTGGTGAGAAAGTCGAGAAGAACC
>JASHVC010000537.1 GCA_030039655.1 Xanthobacteraceae bacterium
GGCTCGACGCGCAGCGCGGTGCGTTTCATTCTAGCCTCCAAGTTGCGGCGTATTGTTGCTGCGCCGTTCGTCATTGTCTCGCGCGGATAGTTCGGCCGATGCCAAACTATCTTCGATTGATAAGCGGGTAAGCTTCCAGTATCAGCGATAGGATCAAGGATGGTCGCGAATGCCAATCTGGTGGAAGTAGCCGCTCTCGTGGGTGATACTGCGCGAGCGACGATGCTTGCTGCCCTTATGGGTGGCGAATCGCTGACGGCCACCGAGCTTGCTTGCTGCGCCAATGTCTCCCGCTCGACGGCGAGCGGCCACCTGAGCAAGCTGGTTGCCGCGCGGCTTTTGACAGTCACTCGCAAGCGTCGCTTCAGCTATTACCGGATCGCGTCGTCGCTGGTCGCCACGATGCTACAGAGCATCAAGATCGTCGCCGCCATTGAGGTGCCGCCCCGCCATCAGCCGCGGTCGGTCCACGACGATGCACTCCGTTTTGCCCGAAGTTGCTACGATCACCTGGCTGGCCAGGTTGGAGTCGCTGTTACCGACGCACTTGTAGCCATGGGGCACATTGTGCTCACGGATGAAGGCGGTGAGGTCACGGCATCGGGCGCGCGCTTCCTTTCCGCGTTCGGCGCTGATCTGAGGTCGCGGACACGGCGGATTTTCTGCCAGCCTTGTCTCGACTGGACCGAGCGTCGTTATCACCTCAAGGGACTCGTCGGCGCTGCCATTCTGCATCGCCTTTTGCAGCTCGGATGGTTCAAACGCTTACCACACAGCCGGGCACTTCAACTGACGTCATCGGGAAAGGCGGGCTTGTCCGCAGTCTTCCACATCGAGATTGACGACGAGAGCGCGACAAGCGGTCTACTATACGACGCACCACGGCTGACAATTTAAGCCGAGCGAACGTAATTTGGTGCAAATGCTTAGGCCATCGTTTGCGCTTTTTCGACGATTCTGGGTCTGAAGTCATGTCTGCGAATGTGCACTTAGCCACCGATGAGCATGTCCGCTTGCAGGGCAGCTATTGGGAGCAGAGCCGACATCGACCAGAGCGCCCGAACCCGAAGTTGACCGTTTTCGTCCATCATAGAAAGATGCAGGCTTAAGCGCCCGATCGTAGGATTCCGAAAAGAGCCTGCAATGAAGCTCTACATCACCTACGTCTCTCCTTATGCACGGCTGGCGCGAATTCTGGTCCTCGAAAAAGGATTGAGTGAACGCGTCGAGACTCTTGAGGCAAAAACGCGGATAGCGGATAGCCCGTATTATCGGATTAATCCTTCCGGTCGCGTGCCCTACCTCATTGACGATTCGAGCATCGGGACCGAGGACAGTCAGGTCATCTGTGCCTATCTCGACAGCCTCGACGGGAACCCCCGCTTTCACGACGTGTCGCGAGATTCGGACTGGGCATATCGACGATTGGAAGCTAAGGCGCGCGGCTTTTGCGATGGCATTGCGGTTTGGATTCGCGAAATGAATCGGCCTGAGAACGAACGTTCTCCAACCTTGCTTGCTCATGAAGTTGCCCGTGCTGGTCGTCTGGCCGATATTTTCGAAATCGAGGTGACCCAACCATTGCTCCAGGGGCCACCCCGCATGGCTCATTTGCTTCTGGCCGTTGCATTGGAGGCCGCCCGTGCGCTGGGCTTAGGTGATTTGAGCGAAGGGCGGCTCGACCTCGCGGCTTGGCTGCGTCCTATTTCCCAGATGTCTTCACTCCGAGCGACCGCGCCACCATCCATTGCTTAGGCGGCGACGCGCATCAACGATGAACAATGGTTTCATTGCCTGCCGAGCAATCCTGCCGTGCAGATCGATCGCTTCCTGGAGAAGATCGGATTGCTCCAGCCTCGCACCCCGCTCCTGAAGGCAACCGAAAGCGCGGCAAATGCATCGGGCGGTCGGCCATCCTTGATCCTTGTGTGGCGCGGAACCGGCAAGCGCGGTAGATCGGGAAGTCAGAGCTTGGGCCCTACGTCAACTGTGCCAAACGGCAGCATGCGCGGAGCCAATGCGGTCCCCGCTATCGCTTGTTAGTGAAGTGGAAATCGCAACGCGAGGCACCTTCCATGACTGTCTTCGTGCGCGTCAGGCTCTAAATCCGGATTGAAACCACCGATCATCGCATGATCGCGATTGCAGTGCATCAATTAACCCAACTCGGCGAGACCAAGCCGCTTGTGGAACTCAGCATCGCGGCAACGGTTGACGTTGAAGTCGAGCTTGTCCTCGCTTGTCGCAACGATCTCAACCTCGAGTATGGGAGGTTCACCTTTAACATACGCTACCGACTGCCGCCTGCATAAAGCTTCAGCGCCGCATAGATGAAGTGATGGATGGGCGTCGGCACACCCAATTCATCGGCGATGCGCGCGACTGCGCCCGACATCCAGTCGAGCTCAAGGCGGCGGCCAGCTTCGAAGTCCATCTGCATCGATGATTTGCTCTCCGGCGGCACCCCGTCGAGGAAGTTGCGCTGTTGCGCCAGATACCCGTCGCCGAGATCGATACCCTTGGTCGTGGCGACAGCAATCACTTCGACCATCGCGTCAGTGAGCAGCTTACGCGCATCGGGATCGCCCATTATGGCGCCGATCGGTTGGCGCAGCACACTAGAGACGCCGCTGAACGCGGCAAGCATCGCGAACTTGGCCCACAGCTCCTTGGCGATGTTGGTCGAAAACGTGGCGTCAATGCTGGCCTTCTTGCAGGCGGCGAGGAAGCGCTCACCACGTGCGCTCGCACGACCGTCAGCCTCGCCGAAGATGATGCGCGCCACCTTGCCGACGTGGGTAATGACGCCAGGAGACACAATGCCGGCGCTGCCGATGTAGGCCGCGCCATTCATGACGTGATCGCGGCCGAGCACCGTGCGCAGCCGCTCGTCCTTGTCCATGCCGTTTTGCAGCGTGATCGCGGCCGTGTCGGCGCCGATCAGCGGCCTGATCAGCTTCGCCGCGGCCTCGGTGTCGTATTGCTTGACCGCGAACACGACGATGTCGACTGGACCGATTTGCGCCGGATCGTCGGTCGCCGAGACCGGCTGCAGATGCAGATCGCCATTGGCGCTTTTCAGCGAAAGACCATTCGCCCGCAACGCGGCCAGATGTGCGCCGCGCGCGATGAAGTGCACGTCTTCTCCAGCGGCCGCCAGCCGCGCGCCGAAATAGCCGCCGACGCCGCCTGCCGCCATCACTGCGATTCTCATAGACACCTCGCCGTCCTCACTTCAAAAAGCCTATGTCGCCATTCACGCATCGCCGGCTTGCTGGCAACTTTATTCGATCCACGCCTCGACCAAGCCGGCACGCACTCTCCCCGCCGAAAGGAGCGCGCCGACGGTCGTTGCGATTAACCTTGGGCAGACGAATGATGATCAACACACTCAAGAGAAAGTGTGCCGTGATCGCCGATGAGATTATTGCCGCTAGCCAGCCGCGGGTCAGATGCAGGGTTTGCAAAAAAACCGAAAGCCCGTAAAAGCCCTTCTCCCATGAGAATGCAGCTATCGCGAATGCAGCCCATGCCACGGAATAGCCCAGAGACCGAGTGGTTGCCGTCTTCGCGTTCATTGCAAGCGACTGCGCCATGTGCCGTTGATCCCGCAGGGACTGCAACTGCTCTCGCCGATGGGATTCCAGTTAGCACCAATCCGATCGCACGACTCGCCGCATTCGGACTCGGTCATCGTTCACTTCGCGAGCCGGCAATACTGGATGCCGCGGAATGCGAACGCGCCCGGATTACCAGGGATCGACGTTACGACGGACGTTTTTTCACCGGCGTGAGAACAACTCGCATCTACTGCAGACCGGTCTGCTCCGTGCACCCGGCCAGGGCCGAAAACGTTAGCTTCTTTCCATTGGCAGCAGCGGCAGAAGCCGCCGGATTTCGGCCCTGCCTGAGGTGCCGGCCCGAAACTGCTCCATTCTCTCCGGCCTGGAACGGTTCACGTACGACAGTAGCGCGAGCGCTTCGGCTGATAATGGAAGGAGCGCTTGATCAGGACAGCGTGGGAGCGCTCGCGTCACGCCTAGGAGTCGGGGTGCGGCACCTCGATCGGTTGTTCAGCAAACATCTCGGCGCAACTCCGCTGCAAGTCGCGTGCACGAACCGCGTTCAATATGCGAAACGCTTGCTGGACAGCACGGATTTGGCAATATCGGCAGTTGCAATGCGCGCCGGATTTTCCAGCATTCGCCGCTTCAACACGGTTTTTCGTGAGGTTTATCGACGATCCCCGAGCGCGATACGGAAAACGCGCGGCGGCCCTCATTCTTAAAGCGGTCTCGCGCCTGCAACGGCGATGAACTGGTCCACGCGGAGAGCGTGGCAAGCGGCGATGCGCGCTGATGCGCGCCCGCTAAGGCTATGGCGCGCTCGCCATTCGATGCTTCGGCCGTCTCCGTAACATATTGAGGCGCCGGCCTCCATTGTATCGCCATATCGATAGCACGCGCAAAGGAATTGGAGCCATGCTCGACTATACGGGACTGCGAAACGGCCTGGTGGTGACGGCGTTCTGGAAAGCCAAGCCGGACGAAACCGAGACGGTGGCCGCG
>JASHVC010000538.1 GCA_030039655.1 Xanthobacteraceae bacterium
TGACTCGATGAATACGTGAGCGGCGGCGTCAGCCTTGAGAATGCCTGCCCGAACGTCGCTCCGTACACTCATTAATTCTGACGCGATCCGGCCTATAACGGACATCCGCGGTTTGGGTAAAACCGACGCGGTTGACCTCGAAGGCGACATGGCGAGCTTTCTCTCGACCATTCTCAGTGCTGGCATTGCTTGAGGCAGGAAATATGGTAACTTGCTGTTCGCGGACGTGAATTTTGAAGCGCCCGAGTGTTGTCATAAGGCGGCCAGGTGCCGAAATCGCCGCTCCTTCATTAGACAACGCTGGTGCCGTCGGCAGGCACGTTCAATCTGAAAAACCAATTGCCGTCGCTTCAGCAGTGACGTTGGGGCACCTATTAGGCGCGCCAATCGACCGTTCGGAGTCAGTCCGGGGAGGAAGAAAATGCCAGGATCAACACACCATCAAGTTCTCATTGTCGGTGGGGGCAGCGCCGGCATCACCGTTGCGGCAATCTTAAAGCGCCGCGCGCCCGTTACTGAAATCGCCATCATCGAGCCGTCGCCGGACCATTATTATCAGCCGGCCTTTACGCTGGTTGGCGCCGGTGTCTATCCGCTGGCGAGTACGCGTCG
This sequence comes from Xanthobacteraceae bacterium, assembly GCA_030039655.1. The sequence goes on from JASHVC010000538.1 coordinate 613, forward strand.
TGCAGAAGAAAGCCTGATCCCCGTCGGCGTTCGTTGGATTCACGACGCCGCTCAGAGCTTCGAGCCGGAGCAGAATACGGTTCGTCTCAAGAGCGGCGATGCTCTGACCTACGACTATCTCGTGGTCTGTACGGGCGTAAAGCTCGATTGGGGCAAGATCGCCGGCCTGGCGGAGACCCTCGGCAAGAACGGAGTCTGCAGCAACTATTCCCCCGCGCACGTGACGTACACCTGGGACTGCCTGCAAAAATTAAAGGCTGGCAGTCGTGCAGTATTCACCCAACCGCCCCTGCCGTTCAAATGCCCAGGGGCGCCGCAGAAGATCGTTTATCTCACTGCCGACCATCTTAGGGGTCAGGGCATCCTCAAAGACTGCACCCTGGATTACTACGTTCACGCGCCGGTTATTTTCGGCGTTCCGTTCTTCGCTCGCGAACTCGTCAAGATCGCGGCCCGATACGGCATCAAGGTCCATTACGAGCACAATCTGGTGGCGGTCGATGGCGCAGCGAAGACGGCAACCTTTGAGAAAGTCGGCGCACAGAGCAAGGGTGAACGGGTCACCGTACCGTTCGACATGCTGCATGTTTCGCCGCCGCAGAGCCCGCCCGAGGAGATTAAGTCAAGCCCGCTCGCAAATGCGGCGGGCTGGGTCGAGGTCAACCAGAACTCGATGCAGCACGTGCGCTATCCCAACGTGTTCGCACTCGGCGATGTCGCATCGACGCCCAACTCCAAGACTGCTGCGGCAGTGCGCAAACAGGCGCCCGTCGTCGCCGACAACATTCTCCATCTCATTGGGAAGACGGCGATCGAGGGCCGCTACGATGGCTATGCGTCCTGTCCACTGACAACTGCAGTCGGCAAGGCCATTCTGGCGGAGTTTATCTATGGCGGGAAGGTGACGCCGACATTGCCGCTCAATCCCGCAAAGGAACATTGGGTGGGCTGGTGGATCAAGACGACGTTCCTGCCACAGCTGTACTGGAACTACATGCTCAAGGGGCGCGTGCAGTTCCCAAAGCACAATACCGCTTTCAAGGAAGATGCCGCCTGACCGCTTATGGTCTAAGCGTCCGGCTATCAGCCTTTGCGCGCGGTCACGTCGTCAGCGGGCGCGTCGCGCCGGTCGTTAATCGCCACGTAGGGGTTGACGAAACACATGGCGCCTTTGCCGATGGTGTTCTCGCAACTCTCCAGGCTCGAATAGCCGCACTGGACGATTGCGTTGGGGCGCGCGGAAAATCCGCACCAATCCTGGGCGTGCGCGCCGGTCGGCGACATGGCCGTGAAGCTCGTGGCCAGAAAAGCGGCCGCCAGAACGATCCCGTATCGCATCTTGGGTCTCCTTTAGCTCGACGTCGCCGCGCTTCAATAGCCACGAATCGTGGGCGAATGAAGCCTGGGGTCAAGTATGTCGCATCGCGTCCGTGGCGCCAATGAGGCCAGCCGGGTCGGTGACGGGTAACGAACACGTCTCACCGATGCAGACAAAAGCGGTTCCATCGCCCGCCGCGGCGAGTTTGTCGCGTGCCGGGTGAGAGGCCGGCAGCGATGTCTGCGAGGCCGCATGCAGCACAATCCGGTCGAGCGGGGGCAGCGTGCGGGCAGCGGCGAGCAGCGCCTGGGTACGGGTTCCCTCCCCGGTTACCACGATCTCGGCGGCGCGAAGACGAAGATCGATGGCGTTGAGCAACGCCATGTGCATGTAAAGGTTCTCGATGGCTTGCGGCGCGATGGCGGCGATCAGCCGGTCGGCCTTCTCGCGCCAAGTATCATCGCCGGCTAGCAGCGCTAGGCGGATCAGATTGCCGGCGGCGACCGCATTGTGGTTTGGCGTTGCTTCGTCGCTCGTGGCGGCGGGACGGATCACCAAGCCTTCGGCATCGGCGGCGGTGAGATAGTAGGTTCCGGTCTCCGCGTTGGCGTAATCGCGATCGAGCGCACGTTGCCAAGTCAGCGCCTGGTCTAGGTACTTTTGTTGTCCGGTCGCTTCATAGAGCGTAAGCGCGGCACGGATCATCGCGGCGAAGTCCGACGCGAGGCCCGGAAATTTGAGCTGCCCAGCCCGCCACGAATGGCC
>JASHVC010000539.1 GCA_030039655.1 Xanthobacteraceae bacterium
GTTCCGCAAGGGCGAGACTCCCATCGACCCCAGCCCCTGGTGGGCGACAAACGAAGGCGAAAAGGTTCGCGGATGATGCGCAAGACCTCCCTGCTCTTCCTCGGTGCAATGGCCGGGGCCGCCATAACGATGATGGCGACCCAGCCACAGGTTCTATTCAGCGGTTCCAGCGCCAAAGCCGCGGCGTCGGATACTTATCGACAGCTTAACCTGTTCGGCGACGTGTTCGAGCGCGTGCGCGCCGATTACGTCGATAAACCGGACGACAGCAAGCTCGTTGAAGCGGCGATCAACGGCATGCTGGCCGGCCTTGATCCCCATTCCAGCTATATGGATCCGAAGAGCTTCCGCGACATGCAGGTGCAGACCCGCGGCGAGTTCGGCGGCCTCGGCATCGAGGTCACCATGGAAGACGGGCTGATCAAGGTCGTGGCGCCGATCGACGACACGCCTGCCGCCAAGGCCGGCGTGATGGCCAACGACGTCATCACCCAGCTCGACGACGACGCGGTGCAGGGCATGACCCTCAATCAAGCCGTCGACAAAATGCGCGGGCCGGTCAACACCAAGATCAGGCTCACGATCGTCCGCAAGGGCGTCGACAAGCCGGTTGAACTGACGATCGTGCGTGACATCATTCGGGTGAAGTCGGTGCGCTCGCATTCGGAAGGCGAAGATGTCGGCTACATCCGCATCACCCAGTTCAACGAGCAGACCACCGACGGCCTCAAACAGTCGATCACCGACCTCAAGAACCAGCTCGGTGCCGAGAAGATCAAGGGTTATGTCCTCGATCTGCGCAATAATCCGGGCGGGCTGCTCGACCAGGCGATCTCGGTGTCGAATGCCTTCCTCGACAAGGGCGAGATCGTCTCCACGCGCGGCCGCAACGCTGACGAAACTCAGCGCTTCAACGCGCGGCCGGGTGGCGACTTGACCAGCGGCAAGCCCCTCATCGTCCTGGTCAACGGCGGTTCGGCCTCAGCGTCGGAAATCGTCGCCGGCGCGCTGCAGGACCATAGGCGCGCGACGCTGGTTGGTACGCGTTCGTTCGGCAAGGGCTCGGTGCAGACCATCATCCCGCTCGGCGCGGGCAATGGCGCCTTGCGGCTGACGACAGCGCGTTATTACACGCCGTCCGGACGCTCCATCCAGGCCAAGGGCATCGTGCCTGACATCGAGGTGCTGCAGGATGTGCCTGACGAACTAAAGGCGCGGACCGACACCAAAGGCGAAGCGTCGCTGCCGGGCCATTTGAAGGCGGAAGGTGCCGAGAAGTCCGGTTCGCAATCCTACGTTCCCCCGAGCGAAAAGGACGACAAGGCGCTCAAAGAGGCGCTTGACCTTCTGCGCGGCGCGACCTCCAACGCGGCATTCCCGCCGAATCCAAAGTCGGCGGTGCCGAACTAACGGAACGCGGCATTTTCTGATCGAGTTGGGGCGGCCAATGAGCCGCCCCAATTTTTCTGGCGGCAGCATCTATGGCCTACGAAGACCTTCCCTATCGTCCTTGCGTCGGCCTGATGGTGCTCAACCACGCCGGTCTTGCCTTCATCGGCCGCCGCATCGACGGCCCCGAGCACGTCGACCTGACCCACGCGTGGCAAATGCCGCAGGGCGGCATCGATCCCGGCGAAGAGCCATGGCCGGCGGCTTTGCGGGAACTGCGGGAAGAGACCAACATCCATTCCGTGGAACGGCTCGGCGAAATCGGCGAATGGCTCAAATACGACATTCCGCGCGATCTCATCGGCCAAGCCTGGAGCGGCAAATATCGCGGCCAGACGCAGAAGTGGTTCGCGCTCCGCTTCACCGGGCCGGAGGCCGAAATCGATGTCACCCATCCCGATGGCGCCGCACACGCGGAATTTTCAGCGTGGCGCTGGGAGCAAATGCAACACGTGCCGGACTTGGTGGTGCCGTTCAAGCGACCAGTCTACGAGCGCGTCGTCGCGGAATTCGCCAAACTTGCCCATTGAGGGCGCGCGCTACTGCGCCAGCGCCGCCTGCAGCGACTTTAGTTGATCGAGGCGGCGCGCGAGCTTGTCGCGTTCGGCTTCGTCTTTGGCGTCGGCGACATCTTCTTCGGTGTCTTTGATCTCGGTGGCCAGCATCGTCATGTCGAAATTTTCCCGCGGCATCGCCCGGTCAGCGAGCACGGTCAAGCCTGCGGGACTCACTTCCGCGAAGCCGCCCACTACCACGACCGGCTCGCGGGTGCTGCCGCTGTAGATGGTCACGATGCCCGGCCGCAGCGCGGTCACCAACGGGGCGTGTCCGGCCAGAATGCCCATATCACCTTCGGCGCCGGGCAAATCGACCTGATCCACGTCGCCGGAGAACAACACGCGCTCGGGCGAGACGAATTCGAAGTGAAGCTGAGCCATGTCGCCCTCTAGGCCGCCTCGGCGGCCAGCTTCTTGCCCTTCTCGACGGCTTCTTCGATGGTGCCGACCATGTAGAAGGCCGCCTCCGGCAGATGATCGTATTTGCCTTCGACCAGACCCTTGAAGCCGTTGATGGTGTCTTGCAGGTCGACGAGCTTGCCGGGCGAGCCGGTGAACACTTCGGCGACATGGAACGGCTGCGACAGGAAACGCTCGATCTTGCGAGCCCGCGCCACCGTCAACTTGTCCTCTTCGGACAGCTCATCCATGCCCAGGATGGCGATGATGTCTTGGAGCGCCTTATAGCGTTGCAGCACCTGCTGCACACGCCGCGCAGTGGCGTAGTGTTCCTCGCCGACGATCATCGGCGAGAGCATGCGTGAGGTGGAGTCGAGCGGATCGACCGCCGGATAAATGCCCTTGGCGGCGATATCGCGCGACAGCACCGTGGTCGCATCAAGATGCGCGAACGATGTCGCGGGCGCCGGATCGGTGAGGTCGTCGGCCGGCACATAGATGGCCTGCACGGACGTGACCGAACCTTTGGTGGTCGTGGTGATGCGCTCCTGAAGAGCGCCCATGTCGGTTGCCAGTGTCGGCTGGTAGCCGACCGCCGATGGGATGCGGCCGAGCAACGCGGACACTTCCGAGCCTGCTTGGGTGAAGCGGAAGATATTGTCGACGAAGAACAGAACGTCCTGGCCCTGGTCGCGGAAATATTCGGCGACGGTCAGACCCGTGAGGCCGACGCGCGCGCGGGCGCCGGGAGGCTCGTTCATCTGTCCGTATACCAGCGCGCACTTCGAGCCTTCGACTGAACCTTCCTTCGGGTCCTTGTTGACCTTGGACTCGATCATCTCGTGATAGAGATCGTTGCCCTCGCGCGTCCGCTCGCCGACGCCAGCAAATACCGAATAACCGCCGTGCGCCTTGGCGACATTGTTGATGAGCTCCATGATCAGCACGGTCTTGCCCACTCCGGCGCCGCCAAACAGGCCGACCTTGCCGCCTTTGGCATAAGGCGCCAGCAGATCCACAACTTTGATGCCGGTGACGAGGATCGCCGCTTCGGTCGACTGGTCCGTATAGGCCGGCGCATCTTGATGGATCGCGCGCGTGGCTTCGCCCTTGACCGGACCAGCTTCATCGACCGGATCGCCGATCACGTTGATGATGCGGCCGAGCAGGCCCGCGCCGACCGGCACCGAGATCGGCCCGCCGGTGTCACGCACCTCCTGGCCGCGCACCAGCCCCTCGCTGGTGTCCATGGCGACGGTGCGCACGGTGTTTTCGCCGAGCTGTTGCGCCACTTCGAGCACGAGGCGGTTACCCTGGTTCATTGTTTCCAGCGCATTGAGAATGGGCGGCAACTCGCCTTCGAAATGCACGTCGATAACGGCACCGATGACCTGGGTGATGTGCCCGACCTTGCCTGCCATAACGTCGTTCTCCTTCGAATTCCGAAGCGCTCAGATCACGGTCAATGTCACCGGGACATTGCCGCGCGTGGCGCGTGAATAGGGGCAAATCTTGTGGGCGTCCTCAACCAGGGCCTGAACCTTGGCCTTGTCGGCGCCCGGAATGGAAACTTTCATCTCGACCTTGAAGCCGAAGCTGACGTCGTCTTTGTCCATCGACAACGCGCAAGTGACGCGCGCGTCCTGACCGTCTAGGCCGTGTTTGCGCGCCAACGCCAAGATCGCCTGGCCGAAGCACGCCGACCAGCCGAGCGTGAAAAGCTGCTCGGGATTATGGCCCTCGCCGTTACCGCCAAATTCCTTCTGCAGCCCCATGGCCAACGCGAGGCCGTTGTTCTCCAGAATGGCGCGGCCGTTGCGGCCGCCTTTCGTTGTTGCTGATGTGGTGTACGCCATGCTTGCCTCCGCGATCCGCTACAGCGCCTCGGCGCCGGAAATGATTTCGATCAGTTCCTTAGTGATCATCGCCTGACGGGTGCGGTTATATCGCAGCGTCTGCTTACGGATCATGTCGCCGGCGTTGCGGGTGGCGTTGTCCATCGCCGACATCTGCGCGCCGTAGAACGACGCGGAGTTTTCCAGAAGGGCGCGGAAAATCTGCACCGCAATATTGCGCGGTAACAGCTCGTGCAGAATGTCTTCGGCCTCCGGCTCGAATTCATAGACCGCGCCGCCAAGCGCATCAGCCGTCTTGGTGTCGAACACCGGCGGAATGATCTGCTGCGCAGTCGGAATTTGCGCAATCACCGAGCGGAAGCGCGAGTAGAACAGCGTGCAGACGTCGAACTCGAAATTGTCGAAGCGCGCGATGACCTTTTCGGCGACACCTTCAGCGTGCTCGAAACGCAGCGTGCGCGCGCCGCGAAGATCGACCATCTCGACGATCTGCGAGGCGTAGGAACGCCGCAGCTGATCGTATCCCTTGCGACCGACGCAGAAGAACTTGACCTCCTTGCCTTCGGCCATGAGCGCGTTCGCACGCTCGCGCGCGAGCCGCACGATCGAAGTATTGAACGGGCCGCACAGGCCGCGCTCGGCGGTGCAGACCAGAAGCAGATGCACGTTGGTGTTGCCGCTGCCGCGCAGCAGCAGCGGCGCGGTGTCAAGGCTGCCGACCGACGCAGCAATGTTACCCAGCACCTTGTCCATGCTGGACGCGTAAGGACGCGCGGCCTCGGCAGCCGCCTGCGCACGCCGCAGCTTCGAGGCCGCGACCATCTGCATGGCCTTGGTGATCTTCTGCGTCGCCTTGGTGGCGGCGATGCGGTTCCGCAGGTCTTTAAGGCTGGGCATCTAGCGTCGCTCTCGCGGCTCGACCGAACCGTTTATCTCTTTCCTTGTCATGCCCGGCCTCGTGCCGGGCATCCACGTCTAAATCTCTCGTACGGCGCAAAACGTGGATGGCCGGGACTAGCCCGGCCATGACGCTTACGCAAATGTCTTGGCATAGCTGTCGACCACACCCTTCAGCTTTGCTTCGGTGGCGCTAGCGAGGTCGCCCGAGTCACGGATGGCGTTGAGAATGTCGGCGTGTTGGCTGCGCAGCACGCCGAGGAGGCCGTCCTCAAAGGCGCGGATGCGGTCGACCGGCAGCGGATCGAGGTAGCCGTTGACGCCCGCATAGATGACGCAGACCTGCTCCTCCATCTTCAGCGGCGAGAATTGCGGCTGCTTGAGCAGCTCTGTGAGACGCGACCCGCGATTGAGCAGGCGCTGCGTGGTGGCGTCGAGGTCGGAGCCGAACTGGGCGAACGCCGCCATTTCGCGGTATTGCGCCAATTCGCCCTTGATGCGGCCCGCGACCTTCTTCATCGCCTTGGTCTGCGCCGCCGAACCCACGCGCGACACCGAGAGGCCGACGTTCACCGCCGGGCGAATGCCCTGATAGAACAGGTCGGTCTCCAAAAAGATCTGACCGTCCGTAATGGAGATGACGTTAGTGGGGATGTAGGCCGATACGTCATTGGCCTGCGTTTCGATCACCGGCAGGGCGGTGAGCGAGCCGGACTTGTGCTCGTCGTTCATTTTCGCCGCGCGCTCAAGAAGGCGCGAGTGCAGATAGAACACGTCGCCCGGATAGGCCTCACGTCCCGGCGGCCGCCGCAACAGCAGCGACATCTGCCGATAGGCAACGGCCTGCTTCGAAAGGTCATCATAGATGATGACCGCGTGCATACCGTTGTCGCGGAAATATTCGCCCATGGCGCAACCGGCGAACGGGGCGAGGAACTGCATGGGCGCCGGATCGGACGCCGTCGCCGCGACTACGATCGAATAATCGAGCGCCCCGTTCTCTTCCAGGACTTTCACGAACTGCGCGACGGTTGAGCGCTTCTGGCCGATCGCCACATAGACGCAATAGAGCTTGATCTTCTCGTCGCCCGATTGATTGAGCGACTTCTGGTTCAAAATCGTATCGAGCGCGATCGCGGTCTTGCCGGTCTGGCGATCACCGATGATCAGTTCACGCTGACCGCGTCCGATCGGGATCAGCGCATCGATGGCCTTGAGGCCGGTCGCCATCGGCTCATTCACCGACTTACGCGGAATGATGCCCGGCGCCTTCACGTCGACGCGCGCCCTGGCTTCGGCCTTGATGGGACCTTTGCCGTCGATCGGATCGCCCAGCGCATCGACGACACGCCCCAACAAACCCTTGCCGACCGGAACTTCGACGATGGCGCGCGTGCGCTTGACGGTCTGGCCTTCCTTGATCTCGCGGTCGGTGCCGAAGATCACGATGCCGACGTTGTCGTTTTCCAGATTCAGCGCCATGCCGCGCACGCCGCTCTCGAACTCGACCATCTCGCCCGACTGCACGTTGTCGAGGCCGTACACGTGGGCGATGCCGTCGCCGACCGACAGCACCTGGCCGACTTCCGAAACTTCGGCTTCCTGACCGAAATTCTTGATCTGCTCTTTCAGGATGGCGGAGATTTCCGCGGCGCGGATATCCATTATCGGGCCTCTTTCATCGCGTGCCTGATTGCATTGAGTTTGGTGCGGAGCGAGGTGTCCACCATGCGGCTGCCGAGCTTGACCACGAGCCCGCCGATGATGGTGGGATCGACCTTGATGGCGAGGTCGACGTCCTTTCCGCTGACCGCCTTGAGCGCATCGCGCAGCGACGCGGCATGGGAGTCGTTGAGCGGCTCGGCAACCGTGACTTCCGCGGTGGCCTCACCCTTGTGGGCGGCGACCAGCGCGCGAAACGATTTGACCATGTCGCGTACCGCGAACAGGCGGCGGTTCGCCGTGACCAATTTGAGGAACTTGGCCGCCAGGCCGCCGATCCCGGCCCGCTCCAGCACCGCGGACAGCGCCTGCAATTGCTCGTCGGCGGAAAAAACCGGGCTGCGCACGAGCCGCAACAGGTCCGGGCTTTCCGCGACAAGCGCATCGAAGCGCTGCAAGTCGGCCTGCACGGCGTCAATCGTGTTCGTCTCGCTGGCGAGTTCGAACAGCGCGCTCGCGTAGCGCCCCGGCGTACTGGAGACATCAGCCTCCGCGGTCGCAAAGTGGCCCGCGGTGGTGGGAATGACGGGTTCTTCGCTTGCCAAGATTGTGCTCGCCGAGCGTGCTCGTTTGGCGTTCTTTGAAGCTATTCCGCAACAGCCGCAACTGGCACGAACGGCCAGCGCAAGCCCTTGGGATTCAAGCTGGACTTGAATATTTGTGGGCACCGGGAAAGTGCCCTGCGCCCCGCAAAAACCGCCGCGTTGCTAACATAGGGCGCAATGCGGTGCAACATGCGGAAACAGCGGTGAAATGGGCTTTCCCGGCTGTTTGCAGCGTTAAGAATTAGCGCCACGGAACCGCGCGGCGTCCCCAGCCCCGTGCTGCCGGATGATTTCGAGGAAAACCTCGCCGTATTGCCGGAGCTTGGCCGCGCCGACGCCGTGCACTCCCGCCATCTCGGCCGCGGTCTTCGGCTTGCGCCGCGCCATGTCGATCAGGGTCTTGTCGGCGAACACCACGTAGGCGGCGACGCGCTGCTGCTTGGCAAGCTC
>JASHVC010000540.1 GCA_030039655.1 Xanthobacteraceae bacterium
GCCGCGGGCGCTTCGTCACCGAGCTTGGCGTGATCGAGGCTAATCCGGGCGAGGTCGTCGTGATCCCGCGCGGGTTGCGCTTTCGTGTCGAGCTACCCGATGGGCCGTCGCGCGGCTACATCTGTGAGAATTACGGCGCCATGCTGCGGTTGCCGGAGCTTGGCCCGCTCGGCTCAAATGGCCTGGCTAACACGCGCGATTTTTTGGCGCCGGTCGCGGCATACGAAGATAACAAGACGCCTTGCGTCATGGTGGCCAAATTCCAGGGCAACCTGTGGGTGGCCGACATGGATCATTCGCCGCTCAACGTGGTCGCCTGGCACGGCAACTTCGCTCCATACAAATACGATCTCGCGCGCTTCATGGTCATCGGCACGGTGAGCTTCGATCATCCCGATCCGTCGATCTACAGCGTGCTCACGGCGCCGTCCGACTTGCCGGGGGCCGCTAATATCGATTTCGTGATTTTCCCGCCGCGCTGGCTGGTCGGCGAAGATACGTTCCGCCCGCCCTGGTATCACCGCAACGTCATGACCGAGTTCATGGGGCTGCTGCACGGCGTCTACGACGCCAAAGCCGAAGGCTTCCTGCCGGGCGGCGCCAGCCTGCACAACTGCATGACGGCGCACGGTCCCGACGCCGAGACTTGGCAGCGTGCGACCCGTGCTGAGCTAAAACCGCACAAGGTCGAAGACACTATGGCGTTCATGTTCGAAAGCCGTTTCGCCATGCGGCTGACCCGTTACGCTGTCGAGTCCTCTGAATTGCAGCACGATTACTTCGAAGGCTGGCAGGGGCTGGAGAGGCATTTTTCGGACCGGTGAAGTCGATGCCGTCCGCGATGGATCAGGATACACGCGAGCGCCTTACCGCCGCGGCGCGCGCTTGCCGGATTCTCGACATGGAAGGGCACGGCGACATGACGCTCGGGCATCTGTCCGTGCGCGCCGGCGGTGGCGGTGGCTTCTGGATGAAGCGCAACCGCATCGGCCTTGGCGAAGTTTTGGGGCCGGACGACTTCGTTTTGGTGGACTGGGATGGCAACCAGATAGCCGGCAGCGGCGGACGGCATTCCGAATGGCCGATTCATTCGGAGATTTTCCGCCTGCGGCCGGATGTGAACGTCGTGGTGCATTCACACCCGCTTTACGCCAGCATTTTCTCCACGGTCTCGGAACCGCTGCAGCCCTACACTCTCGATGCCGATTATTTCATCGATGTCCCGCGGCACGAGGCCGACGTCGCGCTACTCGCGCTCAAGGGCCACGGCAAAGCGCTTGCGCGATCGCTCGGCCAATCCTTCGCGGTGTTTATCGCCAATCACGGCGTGACTTTTTGTGGCACCAGCCTTGAGCATGCGGTCTGCGTCGGTATCTTTCTAGAAAAGGCCTGCAAAGCACAGTTGATCGGGCGGGCTGCAAACATGAAACGCAGCATGCCCGGCCGGGCGGTACGGAAAATACGTAACAAAGAGATCATGACCCCGGTGCATTGGGAACATTGCTGGAATTATTTCTGCCGCAAGCTTGACGCGCGCACGCTGCACGGTGCGGCCAAGAGCGAAGCTGTCTTCGGCTGATGTCTGCCGGCTTGGCCCCGACTGCACCGTTTGTTCTCCCGCAACCAGGGGAGGGCAGGGCGGAGACTTTTATCGGCAAGCCGGTGCGCCGGCGCGAGGACGTGCGGTTCTTGCGCGGCAAGGGACAGTTCGTTGACGACGTGATGCTGCCGGGCATGACGTGGTGCGCGTTCGTGCGCGGTCCCCATGCTCACGCGCGAATTCGCAGTGTCGAGGTCGACGCCGCTCAGCGGCTGCCCGGTGTGCTGCTGACGCTCACCGCCGAGGACTGGAAGCACGCCGGTCACGGCGAGCTGACAGTCGTGCACCCGATGCCGTTCAGCGACGGCCGGCCGATGAACGACGCGCCGCGTCCGGCTTTCGCGCACGGCAAGGTGCGTCACGTCGGCGATATCGTCGCCGCGGTCGTGGCCGAGAGCCGTTACGTCGCCGAGGAGGCGGCTGCTGCCGTCGTGGTCGACTACGAGCCGCTGCAGTCAGTGTCTGATTTGCGCGCGGCGGTCGCGGCGCAGGCTCCGCTACTGCATGAGCAATTCGGCAGCAACCTCGTGTTTGAGGTCGAGCGCGGCGACGCGCAGAAGACCGAAGCCGGCATGGCGAGCGCCGCTAAAGTCGTCGAACTGGATTTGCGCAACACGCGCCTTACCGCCAATCCGCTCGAGCCTCGCGCTTATCTGTGCGACTACGACGCGGTGGCCGATCGTTACACGCTCTACGCCACGTCGCAGATGCCGCACTACCTGCGCCGCTGGCTCTCGGTTTACACGCTGCATATCCCTGAGCACAAAATCCGAGTCATCTCGCCTGACGTCGGCGGCGGCTTCGGGGTCAAGGCGTTCTTATCCGTCGAGGTCTCGACGGTCGTTTGGGCGGCGCAGATCTTGCGGCGGCCGGTCAAATGGACGGCGACGCGCAGCGAGAGTTTCGTCTCCGACGCGCAGGCGCGCGATCACGACAGTCGCGTCCGCATGGGCTTTGACGCCGAAGGCTGCATTGTTGCCATGCAGGTTGATACGCTGGCGGCGCTCGGCGGCTATTTGAGCAATTTCGCGCCCAGCATTCCGGGCAACTCCTATCCGCAAACCATCACTGGCCTGTACCGCACACCCAATCTGCATTTTCGCGTGCGCGGCGTTTATACCAACACGGTGCCGGTCGACGCCTATCGCGGCTCCGGCCGGCCCGAGGCCACATGGATCAACGAGCGATTGATCGAGCGCGGCGCCCACGAGCTTGGCATCGATGCGGTGGAGATCCGCCGGCGCAATCTGATCGCGCGTGCGGACTTTCCCTACCCGGCGCCCGGTGGGCGCGTCTATGATTCCGGCGATCCGCCGGCGCTGCTCGACAAGCTTTTGTCGTTGGCAAATTATCCGGCGCTGCGGCAGGGGCAGTTGAAGCTCAGGCGTCAGGGCATCCTGATGGGCATTGGGCTCGCCTGCTTCATCGACAAGGCCGGGACGGGGTCGAGTGCCAATTTGGCGAAACGCGGCGGCCTCCATGGCGGCTGGGAAAGCGCGACCGTGCGGGTGCACAGCGACGGCAAGGTGACGGTGTTTGCCGGTTCGCACTCCCACGGCCAAGGGCACGATATCACCTATGCGCAGATCGCCGCGGACCGGCTCGGCCTCGACATCGACGACATCAGCGTCGTCGAGGGCGACACCGATCGGATTCCCTTCGGCAACGGCACCTGGGGCGCGCGCTCCACGTCGGTCGCCGGTACCGCGATCCTGCGTGCGTCCGACCAGATCGTCGCCAAGGCGCGCCGCTTCGCCGCCGAAGCGCTGGAATGCGCGAGTGATGATATCGTCTACAGCGGCGGCCGTTTTTGTGTGCGTGGCACTGATCGCACGATCCGCTTTGCGGAAATCGCCGGCATCGCGTACCACGGCGCCAAACTTCCGGCTGATGGTTCGCTCCAGCCCGGCCTCGAGGTCACCGAGTTCTACGATCCGCCCGACACTAACGATCCCCAGGCCATGCACCTCGCCGTTGTGACTGTCGACCCAGACACTGGTGCCGTTACCCTGCAAGACCTTTATGGCGCTGACGATTGCGGCACGATCGTCAATCCCATGATCGTCGAAGGCCAAGTGCACGGCGGCATGGCGCAAGGCGCCGGTCAGGCACTCATGGAGGAGGTCGTCTACGATCGGCAATCCGGCCAGCTTCTGACCGGCAGCTTCATGGACTACGCCATGCCGCGCGCCGCCGACGTGCCGTCGTTTCACACCGGCTTCATCGAGACCCCCGCGCCGAGTAATCCGCTCGGTGTCAAGGGCGGCAGCGAAAGCGGCACGATCGGCGCGCCCGCGGCCATCGGCAACGCGGTGATCGATGCGCTGTGGCATCTGGGCGTGCGCGATATCACACTGCCGATCACGCCTGAAACAGTTTGGCGCGCGCTCAAGAAAGCGCTGGCCGCGAACTAAATCCAAGAAAGGATCCCATCGCAGTGGCAGCTAATGGTTCCGAAACCGCCAAACGGATCGCCGACGAACTGGCATTCTCCGGCGTCAAGCTCGTCGCCAGCCTTCCCGATAACTGGGTGATGGACGTGATCGATACGATCGAACACGACGGTCGCTTTATTCACGTGCCGGTCAATCGTGAGGAGTCCGCCATCGGCCTGTGCTCGGGCGCCTATATGGGAGCGATGGGCTCCGCCGCGCTCATGGGCGCATCGGGGTTCACGACCGTGGTATATGCGCTGACTAAGATCAACTACACCTACGAAATCCCACTCTTTCTCATGGCAACGCTGCGCGGCGCGGTCGGCGACCACCACAAGCACCACGTCTCAAACGGGCTTTATCTGCTGCCGGTGCTGGACGCGATCAGTATGCGTTATCAGATCATCGACAAGGCTGAGGATATTCCGTTGATTTCTCGGTGCTATCGCCATACGCGCACTTATGCGCGCCCCATGGTCGTGCTGTTCACGCGCGACCTGCTGCGCGGGAGCCATTAATGAAATATCTCGAATGCTTTCGCGCACTGGCGCGGCAACGAACCGACGAAATCGTGGTGGGGTCGGCGGGAAACTCCTGCCAGGCCTGGTGGGCGGCGACGCGCGACTCCGTTGGCAGCTTTTATCTCGACGCCTCCATGAGCCTTTCGACCATGTTCGCCTCCGGCCTCGCGCTGGCACAGCCGGGGCTGAAAATATGGGCGTTCATGGGCGACGGCGCCTTTTGCATGAATCCCGGTATGCTGATGGTTGAGAGGGAGATGAACCTGCCCAACCTGACGCACTTCCTGGTGTCCAATCGTGCGTACGGGGGAACCTCCAACGCCGAACTGCCGAACTCTAAAGACAATGACTATGCCGCCATCGCGCGCGGCATGGGTTTGGAGCGCGTGTTCGAGTTCTCCAGCGTCGAAAAGCTGGAGCGCGATTTCCCGGCGGTGAAGGCTTCCAACACGCCGGGGCATACTTTCGTGGTGCTGGAAGTCGAGCCGTTCTCCGACCATGACCAGAAGACGCTGGAGCAGCCGCCCTTCGACGGACCGGAACTGAAATTCCGCTTTGGCCGCCACATCGAGAGCCTCACCGGCGCGAGCATTTTCGGCTATCGGATTTGATACTCGTCGTGGCCGGATTTGCTCCGGCCATCCACGTCTTTGGCTCCCGCGGACTCTTGTGGATGCCCAGCAAAAAGTCCGCACTACGAGCCCGCCGCTACAACAGTGCGGACTCTGAACCGCCACACTAGAGCTTTTGAACGCCGGCCTGGTCGATAATGCGCTTGAACGTGTCGATCTCCTTGGTCACTCGCGCCCAGGCGGCGTCGGCGCCCTGGGGCCGCACCAGAAAGCCGGCCTTGAATAACTTGTCTTTCATGTCGGCCGTGCTCAGAACCTTGAGCGTTTCCGTCTCAAGCCATTTCACGTTCGCCGGCGGCGTCTTTGCCGGCGCCAACAGCACGCAATCGACCGCGAATACGAAATCCTCGTAACCCGCTTCCTCCATGGTCGGCACGTTAGGCAGGTCGGGCCAGCGGCTCGCGGCGCTGACCGCAAGGCAGCGGAATGTGCCCGCCTGAATGTGCGGCAGCGCCGGAGCCAGGGAGCCCGAATTCAGCTCGACACTTCCACTCAGCAGCGCCGTAACGGCGTCGCCGCCGCCCTTGAAAACCACATCGGCGAGCTTCGGTAGCTTGTCTCGGATCTTCAACAACTCCAACTGCAGTTGCGCGGTAGTCCCGATGGGCG
>JASHVC010000541.1 GCA_030039655.1 Xanthobacteraceae bacterium
TCTGACATCAACTACAGCGGGAACGTCTGGGCAACCGGAGGCACCGTACCCTATACGTATTTGCTGTCTGCTGGGTCCCTGCCGCCTGGCTTGCAGCTTGATAAGAACACCGGCGCCATCACCGGTAAGGCTACCGGCGGCGGCGCCTTCACCATCACGGTGTCTGATGCGCTCGGAGCAACCGGAAGCCGCACCTATACGGTCAACCTCCGCGTACCGAAGACGCCAGACCCCGGCGCACCGAAGGTGCCAGCCAAACAGGATTCCACCAAACAGCAAGCCAACGGAACAAAGCGTTACGTTCGGGTCCCCGCTCAAGACGGACGCACACAAACCGTCCTCCCTGGTTGCGCCCACTCAATGACTTTAGTTGAAAGCCCAGATCCTGCATTCCTTCATTTTCCGGAGTGCATTATATGTGAAATTGATGATCCGATCCTTAAATCTTATCTCAAGAGCACTCTTGAGAGTCTCGATAAGAAAGGGCTGCCTATATATAAGAGCTCCTACTCGCTGGATCGGGAAAAGTACAACGAGCAGTTTACGTATGTTCCGGTCATCCTTAATCCTCGTCTTTTGCCAAATTCCGTGATCTTGACAGGGCAGTTACTGCCCCAAAACCCAATTCCGAACCTAACGATAGATTGGCTGTCCGTTGTAAAGGACGGAGTCGAATCCATTCGCAACGACGCGAAGCGCATTGGAAGTTCGGATGGATACACCGTCTACGTTCACCCAGTTACATCTGATGACAGAATTTCCGGCGAAAGGCATTTTTCGGAATTTGTTCTCGCCGTCTTGGAGGGTGTGCGACAGCCAGCGGAACTTCAAACAGTTGGGGCAGCACAGCCTGCCCTTACCCAGTCCGTGGGGCGGTAAGGCGCAAATTGGCTGTTGGAGCCGCGTCGCGTCGCAATGGATCTTGAAACTCTACAGCTTTTCGCTTTCACAAACCGGCAGCCGCGATCGAAGCAGAGGCCCTATTTCGTTGCAATGCACTTGGCCGACTGGCGGTCGAAAATGGCACTTCGCCGACTTCGATCAGATGCAGGGCGATGTCGGAAATCGGAGCAAAAGCCGACGTGAGGATAGTGGATCTAAGTCGTCTAACGACCGCGGTCGCGCGAGCGGAGTAGGGTCGCCGGCTATTGCAGCTAAAACGAAGAACACAAGTTGATGGAAAACTGACCGATGCTCACGCCCCCGCAATCCCCATCGCCTCGACAAACTCCCGGCGCACTTCCGCGGGTTGGCCGTAGTGGTGGCGGAATTCCTTCAGGCGTTGGCGCAGGAGAGGGTCTTTCTGGAAGTCGGCGAGCGCGAGGCCTTCGGTGTTCTGTTCCCGGGCCATGTTAGGGAGCGGGATGCAGGCGGCCTCATTGGCGCTGCGGATGATGCCGCCCGGCTCCTTGCCGTCCGCCATGGCCTCGATCTCCTTGAAGAAGCGGCTGCGCATCATGGCGATGCCGATGTCGCTCGAGCGTAGATTCTCCTTGGTGCGGTCGGCGATGCGGCCCTGGCCGACCCAGGCGACGATGTCTTGATTGATGACGTGGCTGGTGATCCAGCGGCCGGTGTCGTCGCGGATTGGGCTCTTCCACGCCGGCACGCGCTCCTGCACGTACGGCTCGCGTCCCCGGGGTACGCGCATGAAGAACCACGCCACCGAGAGCGTATTCTCGTCGTCGACCGGCACGCGCCATTCGAAATGGCTGCCGAGATAGAATCCATTTGGCCACAGCGCGACGCGCCCGACCGTCCAGTAACGATCCTGCTCGCTCTGCCCTTCGCGCACGCGCTTGTAGACGAAACCGTGCTCGAACTCCTCGAATTTGAGTTTCAGATGCTTGGGCGCAGCGTTGCCGTTGTTGCCGCGCAGGCGCGCGCCCCAATTGTCGTGCATCCATTCGAAATGCGCCGGGTCGATCGAGTTCTCCTGGCATTGAAACCAGTTGCACGGAATGTCGGCGAGCACGATTTCGCGAAAACCGTTGGCCCAGGTGAACGGCTCCCACACTGGCAACTCCGGCGCCGGCAGCGGCCCCAGATAGGCGAACAGCAGACCCGCGCATTCCTTCACCGGATAGGCCTTGGTCTCGCAACCCGCTTTCGACGGTTTCGGATTGGTCGTGTCTTCGTAAGGCTGCTCCAGACAGCGGCCGGTCTCGTCCACCAGCCAGCCGTGATACGAGCAGCGGATGCCTCTGTCCTCGATCCATCCGTAGGCCATGTCGGCGCGCCGATGCGGGCAGTGGCGGTCGATCAGGCCGTAGTGGCCGCCGCGGTCGCGGTAGAGAACGAGGTCCTCGCCCATGAGGCGAATGGGCTTGATGGGACTGCGGTCGAGCTCGCTGGCGCCGCCGACCGGCTGCCAATAGCGGCGCAGCAGCGCGCCCATCGGCGTGCCGGGTCCAACGCGGGTGAGCATGTCGTTGCGGGCGGCGGTGAGCACTTTACTCTCCTTAGGATTGTTGGGCGTTGGTCGCGGCGGGCAATTATTCCATTTCCGGCGGACGGCCGGGAGAAGAAAAAAGCTCGCCGATTACAAAGCTTTGCGCTGACCGCAATGCACAATGGATGCAAATTCGAGTCAATTTGAGAAGATTTTTTATATAGGGCGCAAGACTTCTGCTGCTTTGATGCGGTATGGCCGCTGACGAAGAGGTGGGCGAGCACTTGGGCGAAAACCTGGGCGGCGACGACCCGGGTCCAGCGCTTGGTAACCCGTGCGAGCCAGACTC
>JASHVC010000542.1 GCA_030039655.1 Xanthobacteraceae bacterium
CACGCACCCGACAGCGTCATGATTCCGTTGATCATGCCGCCCCAGGACGGCATCCACAGCATGATGGAAAAGGTCATGCCGAGTGTCTGCGTCCAATCGGGCAGCGCCGTGTAGTGCAGGTGGTGCGGGCCAGCCCAGATGTAGAGAAAGATCAATGCCCAGAAGTGAACGATCGAAAGCCGGTAGCTGTAGATCGGCCGGTCCACCCTTTTCGGGATGAAGTAGTACATTATGCCGAGGAAGCCGGCGGTGAGAAAGAATCCCACCGCATTATGGCCGTACCACCATTGCACCATAGCATCCTGCACACCCGACCACACCACGTACGATTTCGACGAGAAGAGCGATACCGGCACCGCCGCATTATTGGTGACGTGAAGCACAGCGATGGTGAGGATGAAGGCGAGGTAGAACCAATTGGCGACATAGATGTGCGGCTCTGTGCGCCGCATGATGGTGCCGAGATAGACCAGAAGGTACGTCACCCAGACCATCGTCAGCCATAGATCAGCGTACCATTCCGGCTCGGCATATTCCTTCGATTGCGTGATGCCGAGAAGATACCCAGTGCCCGCGATGACGATGAAGAAGTTGTAGCCGAGCACCACGAACCATGGGGCAAGATCGCCGGCGAGCCGCGCGCGGCAGGTACGCTGCACGACATAGAAAGACGTCGCCAGCAGGACATTGCCACCGAATGCAAAAATGACCGCGGAGGTATGCAGCGGCCGCAGCCGGCCGAACGAGATATACGCCAGATCGAAATTGAATGCGGGATATGCCAACTCGAGGGCGATCCACAGGCCTATGGCCATGCCGGCGATGCCCCAAAATACCGCCAGCACCGTCGCGAGCTTGACCGGCCCCATGTTGTAGTTGGGTTTGCCGTCGATCTCGAGTGGAACGGGCTCATCGCTGCGATCAAAAAACCGATTGCAGATGGCGAACGCCGCGGCGGCGCTTGCGGCCGCGAACAAGTAGGCGTGGAACGCGTATTCCGGGGTGTACGCTTTGGCCGCGATGATAATGGAGAGGAACGCGAGCGCGATAAATGCGGCCGTCAAGCCTAATTCGCCAAAGGTCATGTATTTGGGAGGGCTATGCACAGGCGTCATGGACCGACCTTTCGGCGAGGGCTTGATAACCGCTGGCAAATCATGGTCGACGCGCCACTACTTTGATTTAGATCAAGCTTCCCACTTCAGGTGTATTACTCGTTGCTGGAATAACGCGTTTAAATTGCGATACCTGCCATGCTGGGTTGGCCCTCCTGGTGATCCCGAAGGTAGAGCCGACCCGAAAAAATCGCTTTTCAGCTGCAATTTATTAAATCGGCGAATAGTCGATGAGGGAGCAAGCGACGACACGAATGCAGCTCGCGACTGCACTCTACGCAACGGCTCATTACGTTTGACTTGGATCAAAAGCACCGTCGGCTGGGTCGCTAACCTGCGGTTTTCCAGGGGATCAAGCGGAGGAAGGTCAATGGTGGCGCACGCGGAGACTGGGAACCTCTACGAAATGATGGAGCACCTCGGCATCAGGCAGTGCGAGGGTGCCTTGTCGAAAGTGAGCTCGCGATTTGGAGTCGCGCTGCGGCGTTGCGAAGCTTGCCGGTGCAAGAAGGATTGCCGGGAATGGCTTGATCACGCACCGGCAGCCGCAAACTGTGCGCCGGGTTTTTGCAAGAATGCGGAAATACTGCTTGAGCTGCAATGCGGGCGTGCCAGATGAGCTAGGATCGGGAAGCTTGCCTGCTTGTGATCTAATAAAATTGCAGAATTAGTTCTGCAAAAACCAATCTTTCCAGTCATGTACAAAGACATCATCGTGAACCTCAGTGTTCGTAACGCGAGCAAGGCCACGGGAGCCTATGCAATTTCGGTTGCGGGCGCACTCCAAGCCCACGTTACCGGCGTCGCAATCGCTTTCATTCCCAACATCCCCGGGGCCAGCATGGGCTACCTACCCATCGAGACAATCGAAGCGCAGCGGCGGGACAATGAAGGCGCCGCAGAAGCTGCTATCAACCATTTCGTCGCGGCAGCGGACAGCGCTGGCGTTGCCGCCGAACCGCGGACGTTGCGCGTGGGTTTCGCTAGTGCCGCCGAACAGCTCGGCCGCATTGCGCGGCGCTACGATATTGCCATTGTGGGCGAAGTCGAGCCCGACGTGCACTCGGTCGAAGCGATGATTGCCGAAGCCATTTTGTTCGAGTCGGGTCGGCCGATCATTATCGTGCCCTATACACAAAAGGCACCGCTTAAGCTTGACCGTATCATGATCTGCTGGGATGGAAGTCGCGCAGCTGTACGGGCCGTTGCCGATGCTATGCCGCTACTGAAATTGGCCAGAAACATCGAGGTCGTCAGTGTCATCAGCGAACGCGGCAAGTACGACGAACTACAAGGCACGGACATGGGTCTTCACCTCGCACGCCACGGACTCAAAGTGGAGGTCACCCGCATTCCGCATCACATCGATGCGGCCGCCGCCTTGCTTTCGCACTCAGCGGATACCGCTGCGGATTTCATGGTCATGGGCGGATACGGCCATTCCCGCCTGCGGGAGTTCGTCCTCGGCGGCGTCACGCGGAGTATTCTGAGCTCTCTTGCCGTGCCGACGTTGATGTCGCACTGAAGAGCCCCATTCCCATTTCCATCGCGCCGCCCCCGTCAGGTTCACAGAGCGAGATGTGTTGCTTTTTTGCTAAAGCTCACTGCAATTTTTAGGTAACCGTGGATTAATTGGTAAGCTCCTTACGCTAGACTGGACACGCTATGAAGTTTTGTGACGCGGACGCATGCCCGTCTTGCTCGCGGGTCGAGGGCACACCCGTTTGCCTTCGGCACAAAGCGCAATTTTGTATGTGGCTGGCATCAACCTGCGCACACCAGGTTATTCGAGAAGGACTGGAAAAGCTCAGTATGG
>JASHVC010000543.1 GCA_030039655.1 Xanthobacteraceae bacterium
GAAAATGCGTTGTGCCTTCCGGTCTGAAACCGGGGAGGGCAAATGCCATGAGACTGTCCCGTCGGTGTTTTCTGCAAGTTGCTGGCGCGGCTGCTGCGGCGCCCGCATTTGCGCGGCTCGCTTCGGCGATGGATTATCCGGCGCGCCCAGTGCGCTTGCTGGTGGGGTACGCGCCCGGCGGCGTGGCCGACATCATCGGCCGCATCACCGGAGATGCTGAGCGAGCGCACCAATCAGCAGTTCGTCGTCGAGAACCATGCCGGCGCCGGCAGCAATCTGGCCACCGAAGAAGTCATTCGCGCGCAGCCTGACGGCTACACGCTTCTTGGCGCCACGGCGTCGAACGCGTGGAACGCGGCGATCTATCAGAATCTCGGTTTCGATTTCATCCGCGACACGGTGCCGGTCGCCAGTACCGTGCGTTCGTTCAACGTCATGGTGGTCAATCTCGCGGTTCCTGCTCACAACGTTGCCGAGTTCATCACCTACGCGAAGGCCAATCCCGGCAAGGTCAATATGGGCTCGGCCGGCCCGGGAAGTTCGCCGCATCTCTACGGCGAGCTGTTCAAAACCATGACCGGCGTCGACATGCTGACAGTGCACTATCGTGGCGCCGGCCCCGCATTTCCCGACCTCCTGGCTGGACAGCTTCAGGTCATGTTCTCCTCCGTGGTGTCCGCGATTGGGCATATCCGCGCCGGGCGGGTACGGGCCCTGGCGGTGACCGCGGCGACGCGCCAGGAGCTGTTGCCTGACCTGCCGCCGATCGGCGACACCGTTCCCGGCTACGAGGGTACCGATTGGCTTGGCGTCGTGGCGCCGAAAAACACGCCTACTAACATTATCGAAAAGCTCAATGCGGAAACAAATACCGCATTGGCTGAAGAAAAATACAAAGTGCGCTTGGCCGATCTAGGGGCGGAAACATTCGCGACGACGCCCGCCGCGTTCGGCAAATACATCGCCGACTATACGGAGAAGTGGGCCAAGGTGATTCACGCTGCCGGGATAAAAGCGGAGTGATCCGGCACACAGAATAAGCGCGACAGTTCGATGGAGCACCGGGATGCATCTTCCACGTCGTCTTTTTCTGCAGTTCACCGGTGGCGCGGCCGTAATCTCGGCATTCCCGCAACTGGCATCGGCACTCGATTATCCGAACCGCTCGGTGCGCATCATTGTCGGCTTTCCGCCTGGCGGCCCGACCGACATTTTCGCCCGCTTGATGGGGCAATGGCTGTCGGACACACTCGGCCAACCCTTCGTGGTTGAGAATCGGCCTGGCGCCGGCAGCACGATCGGAATCCAGGCTGTCGTATCGTCCCCGCCCGATGGCTACACGCTGCTTCTAGTCAGCACCTCGGCGGTGATCAGCGCTTCGTATTACAAGAATCTGAATTTCAACATCGTCCGCGACATCACGCCGGTCTGCGGGATTTCGAACGAGCCGCTGGTCATGGTGGTCAATCCGTCCGTCCCCGCCAAGACGGTCCCCGAGTTCATTGCCCGCGCC
This sequence comes from Xanthobacteraceae bacterium, assembly GCA_030039655.1. The sequence goes on from JASHVC010000543.1 coordinate 1,514, forward strand.
AAAGCCAACCCGGGCAAGATCGTCATGGCCTCGGTCGGCAACGGTACGACCCCGCACTTGGCTGGTGAGCTATTCAAGCTCATGGCCGGTGTCGACCTTCTTCATGTCCCTTACCAAGGTGCCGCGCCCGCGCTCACCGACCTCCTCGGTGGCCGCGCCGATGTCATGTTCGAGGCTATGCCGACTTTGGTGGGCTACATCCGAGGCGGCAAGTTGCGCGCGCTAGGTGTTGGGACCGCTACGCGCTCGGCAGTCTTTCCGGAGCTTCCTGCTATTGGCGAGTTCCTGCCCGGTTATCAGGCGACGGTCTGGTTCGGCATCGCTGCCCCCGCAAAGACGCCGGTCGAAATCATCGAACGGCTCAACAAGCAAATCAATGCCGGTCTCAACGATCCAAAGCTCAACACGCGTCTCCTCGAAGTTGGCGGCACGCCGCTCGTTGGCAACACCGCCGATTTCGAGAAACTCTTCGCCGACGACGCGGAGAAGTGGGCCAAGGTCATGCGTGAAGCCAACGTCAAGTCTGAATAAGGTCTTGTCACGCCCTGGCCACACGGGCAGTGATCATACTCCGAAACCGTGCTCGCAAAGCTCATGGCTTTACCCACACCGATCATCATCATTGGCGGCGGCATAGGCGGCCTCACGGCTGCATTAGCACTGCTGCAACGCGGCCTTGATGTCGTCGTCTATGAACAGGCGCCGGAGCTCAAGGAGATTGGCGCGGGAATCCAGATCGGCTCGAACGGGACGCGCGTGCTGTATGCGCTGGGCCTGGAAACGGCGCTGCAACGCACCCAAGTCCTGCCATCGCGGCGGCAATTGCGCCACTGGCGCACCGGCGAGACCTGGAACTGGTTCGATCTCGGCCCGGCATCGGTGCAGCGCTTCGGTACTCCCCACATTCTCATGCATCGTAACGATCTTCACGGCGTCCTGGCCGAGGCGGTCCGCGCGCGCAAGCCTGACGTCGTCAAGCTCGGCATGCGCTGCACGAGCATCACGCAGACAGCCGGTGGTGTGACGGTGCAGTTCGCCAATGGCGAGGCTGCGGCTGGGGCCTTCGTGATTGGTGCCGACGGCATTCACTCAGCCGTGCGCAAATGTCTGTTCGGCGCTGATGCACCGGAATTTACCGGCTGTGTGGCGTGGCGTGGACTTGTGCCCATGGATCGGCTGCCGCCGCATCTTTCACAGCTCGTCACGACCAACTGGCTCGGGCCTCATGGCCATGTGCTGCATTATCCGGTGCGGCGCGGCGAGCTCATGAATTTCATCAGCATCGTCGAGCGCGA
>JASHVC010000544.1 GCA_030039655.1 Xanthobacteraceae bacterium
ACCAACACGGTGGGCGACTTCGTCATGATCAACGCCATGATGATTCAGCTTTACCAGCCGCTCAATTTCATGGGCATGGTGTATCGCGAGATCAAACAAGCCGTAATCGACATCGAGAACATGTTCTCGATCCTGGCGCGCAAGCCGGAGATCGAGGACCGGCCGGATGCGAAGCCGGTAGCGGTGCGCGCCGGCACGATCCGTTTCGAAAACGTCTCGTTCGCCTACGAGCCGGCGCGACCGATCCTGCGCGGCTTGAGCTTCGACGTGGCGGCGGGCCACACCGTCGCCATCGTCGGCCCGTCGGGCGCCGGCAAGTCCACGATCTCGCGCCTTCTGTTTCGCTTCTACGACATCACCGGCGGCCGCATTTTGATCGACGGCCAGGACATCTGCGATGTCACGCAGTCTTCGCTGCGCGCCTCGATCGGCATGGTGCCCCAGGACACGGTGCTGTTTAACGACACCATCCGCTACAACATCCGCTACGGTCGCTGGGACGCAAGCGATGCCGAGGTTGAGGAGGCGGCGCGGCTTGCGCAGATCGACGGCTTCATCCGCCTCGCGCCTAAAGGCTACGAGACAGAAGTCGGCGAGCGCGGCCTGAAACTTTCCGGTGGCGAGAAGCAGCGCGTTGCCATCGCTCGCACTATCCTCAAGGCGCCGCCGATCCTCGTGCTCGACGAGGCTACGTCAGCGCTCGACAGCCACACTGAGCGCGACATTCAGGATGCGCTCGATCGCGTCGCCCGCAACCGCACCACTCTGGTGATCGCGCACCGGCTCTCGACCATCGTCGGCGCCGACGAAATTCTCGTGCTCGACAAGGGCGTGATCGTCGAGCGCGGCACCCACAATCAATTGCTGGCCCATGGCGGCCTCTATGCCAGCATGTGGAACCGCCAGCGCGAGGCACAGATGGCGCGCGAGATTCTCGAAGGGACCGGCGAGGAAGCGGCGGCGCCCAACCGCAATCCCCCTCAGCTGGAGGGCGAAGCTGCCGTGTCGAATCCCAACACAACGCCGGAGGCCGAGCAGGCATTCGCCGCCGCCGAAGCGGAGTAGTTTCCTGTCATGGCCTGCGCCAACGGGCGTCCAGTAAACGCGGCTGCGAAATAAATCTTACGGTGCGGTGTCTACTGGATCATCGCCCTTGGCGGATGACGACACCCGGAGAAGCTCATTTCATGTCCGTCCTCAACTCCATCCGCTCGCAGCTCGCGCCGATCCACCCGGAGGGCTACCCGTTTGTTGGCGTGGCCGTGCTCGCGACTCTCGTCTTACTCTGGATGTGGCCGTTGCTCGGCTGGCTCGCCGTGTTCGCCACCGTGTGGTGCGCCTATTTCTTTCGCGATCCGCCGCGCGTGACGCCGGTGCGCGAGGGCATCGTGGTGGCGCCGGCCGATGGGCGCGTCAGCCAGGTTGCCAACGTCATACCGCCGCAAGAGCTGGCGCTCGGCGAACGGGCGCTGCCGCGTATTTCCATCTTCATGAGCGTGTTCGACTGCCACGTGAACCGCAGCCCGGTGGCCGGGCGCATCGAGCGCATCGTCTATCGGGCCGGCAAATTCCTCAGCGCCGATCTCGACAAGGCGAGTGAGGACAATGAGCGCAACGCATTCGTCATTGCCACCAACGGTGGCCAGCGCTTCGGAGTGATCCAGATCGCCGGCCTTGTTGCTCGCCGCATCGTGCCGTTCGTGCGCGAAGGCGAGGCGGTCGCTGCCGGCCAGCGCATCGGCATGATTCGGTTTGGCTCGCGGGTTGACGTCTATTTGCCCGAGGGCGCGCGGCCTCTGGTCGCCGAGGGGCAGACCGCGATCGCCGGCGAGACCGCGCTCGCCGATCTAATCTCCGCTGAGCCAGGGCCGGCGTTCCGGGTGACGTAAGATATCGTTAACCCCGTAGACATCTTCGCGCATCCTTTAGGGCCTCTTGGCCGGCACGGACCTCGCATGGAAGGTCTTGCGGAAAAACGCTATATTGTCGGCTATGGCGATGAATCAGCCAGGATTTGACCGTCCCCGCCGGCGGGGTCTGCGCCCGCGTCTGCGGGACCGGCGATTCCGCCGTATTCCGGCGCGCGTTCTGGTGCCGAACGTCATCACGTTGCTGGCGCTTTGTGCAGGCCTAACCGCTATCCGTATGGCGTCCGAGGGCAACTACACTTTTGCGCTCTACGCAATTGTGTTCGCTGCAATTCTCGACGGCATCGATGGCCGCCTGGCGCGGTTCCTCAAGGGCACTTCGCGCTTCGGCGCTGAGCTCGACAGCCTCGCCGACTTCGTCAATTTCGGCGTTGCGCCGGCACTCATCATTTATTTTTGGGGTCTGCATGACTTGAAGTCGGGGGGCTGGATAGCCGCCATGGCTTTTGCCATTTGCGCCGGCCTCCGCCTCGCCCGCTTCAACGTCATGCTGGACGATCCGGAGCGGCCGGCGTGGGCGAGCAATTTTTTCGTCGGCATGCCGGCACCCGCAGGCGCTATCACGGTGCTGCTGCCGATCTACGCCTCCTTTCTTGGTGTTCCCCGCGGACTGTGGCTGACGTGGCTGACGCTGTTCTACACGCTTGGCATCGCCTCGCTGATGGTGTCACGGCTGCCGGTTTTTTCCGGCAAGCGCATCGGCACGCGGGTGCCGCCCGAGATGGTCGGGCGGCTCATTCTTATTGTTGTCCTCTTCTTTGCCATTCTTATCGCTTATCCGTGGGAACTCCTCACGGCGGGTACGCTGGCCTATCTGGCGAGCCTGCCGTTCGGATGGCTCTCGTATCGCGAATATGAACGAAGATCGCGCCAGAACAAGGCTGAGGCGGCACCGGTCGCCACGCAATCTCCTCCGCTTGCGGCAAGCCTCACGCAGCCGCCCGACGGCGAAGATCGTCCTTCGCGCCTCAACTAGCTGAACCGCGTCGCACGCGTACGCAACGACCGCCGGAGTTGTTATGGCAGGTGGCAAAGCGCTTGGCATTCCAATCGGCCGCCGCGCCTTTCTGGCAGCTGGCGCGGCGTCGCTCGCCGCGCCGGCCTTTGTGCGGACGGCGTTGGGCGATGGCCAACGCTTCACATTAAAACTGCACCACGCGCTTTCATCGGTGTCGTGTGCGCATGTGAACTTTTTGGTGCCGTGGGCGCGTGCGGTGGAAGCGCAGGCCGGCGGACGCATCCGCATCGACATTTTTCCATCGATGCAGCTCGGCGGACAGCCCGTGGAATTGTTCGACCAGGCGCGCGACAAAGTCGCCGATATCGTCTGGACGCGGCCCAGCGAGACGCCAGGCCGCTTTCCCAGGGTCGAGTTGTTTGATCTGCCGTTCGTGCCGCCGCGCCGCGCCTTGGTTGGCTCCAAGGCCATCGAGGATTTCTTCGCCGAGAATCTGAACGAGGAATTCCGTGAAGTTCACCCGATCTGTTTCTCGTGCTCGGACCGCGGCGTCCTCCATACCAATCGCCCAGTGCAGACACCTGACGATCTGAAGGGTCTGCGGCTCGACGTACGCACCCGTTTTACATGGGAAGCGGTGCAAGCGCTGGGCGCGAATTCCATGCTCATGCCGAGCGCGCAGCTGCCGCTGGCGATCACGCGCCATATCGTGGACGGCAGCGTTTTGCCTTGGAACATGGCGCCGGCGCTGAAGCTTTATGATTTGCTCAAGGTGCACACGGATTTTGCCGATTACTCGCTCAGCACGACAACGTTCGTGCTGGCGATGAACAAGGCGGCCTATGACGGCCTGCCGGCCGATCTGAAAAAGGTCATCGACGACAATTCCGGCCAGGTTGCCGCCGGCATGGCCGGCACCATGTGGGATCTGCAAGCCAGCAGCGTGATCGACATGGTGAGCCGCCGCGGTGACCCGATCGTGACCCTTGCACCCGACGCCGTCGAGCCCTGGCGCAAAGCCACCGAGCCGGTGATCAATACGTGGCTGAGGCAGATGAAGGCGCGCAAGATCGACGGCGAAAAGCTGTTGGCAAGCGCGCGCACGCTGTTTGACAAATACGCCGGCGAACCGGAGCCGCAGCCGCCACGCCCGCCGCAACCCGAGCAGCCGCCCGCGGAAGCCAAGGCCGAGCCCACTCCGCCGCCGAAGGCGGGAGGCCCGATCGGCGGGCCGGGAGCGCCGGCGCCTGCAACCCAAGTGGCCGTGGCAACGCCCGCACCGAGCCCGGAGCCGACCCATCACTGGTGGCAGTTCTGGAAATCCGCATCGGCGCCCGCGTCGCCCGCCACAGCGGCGGTGCCTGCTGCGGCGCCTGCACCGACAGAGACCACCCATTGGTGGCAGTTCTGGAAATCCGCTTCGGCGCCCGCGCCTACGCCACCTGCCGCGCCTCCCGTGTTAGCCGTTACGCCTTCACCTCCCACAATCCCCGCAGCGGCTGCGCCTCCGACGCCGGCTGCCGCATCCCCAGCGCCGATACCGCCGACGCCATCACCACCGGCCGCAGCCGCGATCGTTCAGCCTCCGCCACCCGCGCCCGCGGCGCCAGCAACCCCGGCGCCACCGCCACCACTTAAAACGCTCGATATTCCATTGTGAGCGTTGCCGGCCGTCATCCTGACTGCGCAGCGAATTCTGATGCGGATGTCTATTCAGGGTTTGACTAGGTGACGTCAGCCCGGGCGTCCACAATCGCTTGCCACACCCGGTAGGGCGTGCAAGGCGTGTCGATATGCCTGATGCCAAGCACCGACAGTGCGTCGACGATGGCGTTTACGCCGGCTGATAGCGAGCCGACCGTTCCGGCCTCGCCGGCGCCCTTCACACCGAGCGGATTGGTCGGTGTTGGCACCGGATTGTCTTCGATCACGACGTTGCAGAAATTATCCGCCCGCGGCATGGCGTAATCCATGAACGAGCCGGCGAGAACCTGGCCGTCGTCGTCATAGCATTTGTCCTCCATCAGCACCTGCCCCATGCCCTGGGCGATGCCGCCCATGATCTGACCCTTGACCAGCATTGGGTTGATCACGGTGCCGACGTCATCCACCACCCAATAGCCGACCATCTGCGTGCTGCCGGTCTCCGGATCGATCTCAACCTCGCAGACGTGACAGCCGTTGGGAAAATTGCCCGTGAGGGCACGATAGGTGCCCGTCTCATAAAGACCGGGCTCCATGCCGGCCGGCAGCTTGTCCAACTGGAACGCAACCTTTGCCAGCTCGTGGATGCCGACAGCGCGATCGGTGCCCGCGATGGTAAAGCAGCCATCCTTGAACTCGATGTCGCCTTCAGAAGCTTCCAACATGTGCGCCGCAAGTTTGCGGCCTTTGGCGATGATCTTGTCGCTAACCAAGGTGATGGCGCCGCCGCTCATGGTGGTGGAGCGCGAGCCGCCGGTGCCCATGCCGAAGGCGACCGCATCAGTGTCCCCCTGGATGATCTTCACCCGCTTCGGGTCGATGCCCAATCGGTCGGCGAGGATCTGAGTCTGTATCGTGGCATGGCCTTGGCCATGCGAGATCGAGCCGGTCACCAATGTCAGGCCGCCGAGCGGATCGAAACGGATCTCGGCGGTCTCGTAGGTGGGGTCGGCGGCCTGCTCGATGGTGTTGGAGATACCGAGGCCGCGCAGCATGCCGCGCTTTGCCGCCTCCCGGCGCCGGGCCGCAAAGCCTTCCCAGTTCGCAAGCTTCATGGTGCGATCGAGGTTCTCCTCGAACTGCCCGCTGTCATAGGTGAAAGTGAGAGGCGTCTTATAAGGCATCGCCTGCGGCGGAATGGTGTTGCGCCGGCGCAGCTCGGCTGGATCGACATTCATCTGGTCGGCTGCAATGTCGATCAGCCGTTCAATCATGTAGGAGGCTTCCGGCCTGCCGGCGCCGCGATAAGGTGACGTGCAGTGCGTGTTGGTGAGCATGCCGGAAACTTCCACGTGGAGCGCCGGCGTTGTGTAGGTGCCGACCACCGTGCCGATATTGACCAC
>JASHVC010000545.1 GCA_030039655.1 Xanthobacteraceae bacterium
ATAGGCTTGAACCGCATGCCTGGTGCATCGAAGTCAACGCCGGAGCAAAATCGGAGCTTAGGCCAGCGGCGCTCGGCCAAGGCACGCGCGTCGAGGTATACGACCTGTTCTACGCCACGCCGGCGCGGCTGAAGTTCCTCAAATCGGACCGCACCGAGGCGGAAGCCGTCCGCGACGCGGTTCGGCGCCTCGCCATGAGCCGGCCGGACGTGGCCTTCACGCTTGCTGGTGAGGAGCGCGCGCCGGTAACGTTCGCCGCCGCGCTGCCAGGCACGGCGGGACGGCTCGCACGGCTCGGCGACGTGCTTGGCGGCGAATTCCGCGCCAACGCGGTCGAGATCGTCGCGGAACGCGAGGGCGTTACCGTCGACGGCTACGCGGCGCTACCCACGCTTACGCGCGCCAACGCGCTCGGCCAATATCTGTTCGTCAATGGACGTCCGGTGCGCGACAAGCTCCTGCTCGGCGCCGTGCGCGCGGCCTATGCGGATTATCTGCCGCGCGACCGCCATCCCTTGCTCGCTTTGTTCGTGACGCTTCCGGCGCGCGAGGTCGACGTCAACGTGCATCCGGCCAAGGCCGAGGTGCGCTTCCGCAACGCCGGTCTGGTGCGTGCGCTCATCGTGCATGCGCTGAAAACCGCGCTGACCCGCGAGAGCACGCGCGCGGCGACGACCGGAGGCAGCGCGACCATCGCGGCGTTCCGTCCGGCGCGCAGTTTTCCGGGCGGCAGGGGCAACGGCGGCGGATGGGATTGGCGCCACTCGCCGGCGCGCGGCGGTTTGGCCGAGGCGGCGCAGGTCGCATTCGATGCCGGCATGCCGGCCGCCGATCTGCGCGTTGCCGCTGACGCGGCGCCAGCAGCCGCCGCCGAGAGGCTCGATCATCCGCTCGGCGCGGCGCGCGCGCAGGTGCATGAAACCTATATCGTGGCGCAGACTCAAGGTGGCCTCGTCATTGTCGATCAGCACGCCGCGCATGAGCGCATTGTCTACGAGAAGCTCAAGGCTGCGCTGGAGCGAAGCGGTGTTGCCCGGCAGATACTTCTGATCCCGGAAATCGTCGAACTGGATGAAGCGGACGTAGAGTGCCTGGTGGCGCGCGTCGATGAGCTTGCGCGCTACGGTCTCGTGCTCGAAGCCTTCGGTCCCGGCGCGGTGGCGCTGCGCGAGACGCCATCGCTGCTCGGCCAAATCGACGGCGCCGGCCTAGTGCGCGATCTCGCCGAGCACATGAGCGAATGGGACGAAACCCTTCCGCTGGAGCGGCGCCTGATGCAGGTGGCATCGTCCATGGCCTGCCATGGTTCGGTGCGCGCCGGGCGGCGGCTGAAGCCCGAGGAGATGAACGCGCTTCTCCGAGAGATGGAAGCGACGCCCAATTCCGGCCAATGCAATCACGGCCGGCCCACTTACGTGGAATTGAAGCTCACCGATATCGAACGGCTGTTTGGTCGCCGTTAGCTCAATCTTAGAAAAATGAACTCGGTGTCGTCGTAGCGTCGCCGTTCGATCTCCGTGAATTCTTCGGGCGTCGCAAAATTCGTCTTGCTTGCCTCCTCGACCACGATCAACGCGTTGGGCTTGAACCAGCCGCCCTCGTGCCCTGAGGCGAGCGCCTTGCCGGCAAGGCCCTGGCCATACGGCGGATCGAGAAAGACGAGCGTGAACGGTTCGAGGGGATGCAAGGGGCCGAGCTTAGTGGCATCGCGGCGGAAGATGCGCGACGTGCCGCCGAGGCCGAGCGCCGTCACGTTCTCGCGCAACAGGGCGCGCGCTTCGGCGCCGTCATCGATGAACAGCACGAAAGCGGCGCCGCGGGACAGCGCCTCGATGCCGAGTGCGCCGGTACCGGCAAAGAGATCGAGCACGCGCGCGCCGTTGACGGGATTGCCATAGGCGTGGGCGAGAATGTTGAACAAGGCTTCTCGCAGGCGGTCGGCGGTCGGGCGGATTGCTTGCGATTTAGGCGTCGCGAGCGTACGTCCGCCCAAGCGTCCCCCTACGACGCGCATCAGCGCTCTCGTGGGCGCGAAGGACGCGGACCTGAGGCGCGATCGGCCCCGGCGCGCCGGCGATGGCCGCCACGGTGTCCTTGCTTCGCTGTCTGCTTGGGTCCCGCGGTCTTCGCGCGCGGCAGCGGCGGCGCTTCCTCGGGCTTCGGCTGCCCGTGGCGCTCGACGCGGACGCGGCGACCTTTACGGTCGGTGAGAACGTCGCCACGTACGTCGGTCGGCGGCTCACGCGGCGCGGCATGGTCGCGGCGCGAGCCGTGATATTTGCGCCGCAGCGATTTGCTGGTCCCGTCCTCCGCCGGCCGCCAGGAATGGTTCACCGGCTTTCGGTTTTTGCTTTCGCGCGAGTTCTCGCGCTTCGGTGAAGCCGGGGAGGGCGCGACGGGCGTAGAAAAATCCGCGCCGGAAAGCGTCGCGAGCCGCGCGCCAAGTTGTTCACGCAGAACTCGAGTAGGCACCTCTTCGACCTCGCTCTCCGTCAATTCGCCGAGCTGAAACGGGCCAAAGGACACGCGAATGAGGCGCGTGACTGTGAGACCGAGATGGCCGAGCACGTTACGCACTTCGCGGTTCTTGCCCTCGCGGATCGCAAACGTGAGCCAGAGGTTCGAGCCTTGCACGCGGTCGAGATTCGCTTCGATGGCGCCGTAGCGGATGCCGCTCACCGTGATGCCGGAGCGTAAGTCGTTGAGCTCCTTCTGCGTTGCCGTACCGTGAGCGCGCACGCGATAGCGGCGCAGCCAGCCGGTCGACGGTAGTTCGAGTACGCGCGCGAGCGCGCCGTCGTTGGTCAACAGCACGAGGCCTTCGGTGTTGAAGTCGAGCCGGCCCACGCTGATGAGGCGCGGCAGGTTCTTGGGCAAGCGTTCAAAGACGGTAGGCCGGCCTTGGGGGTCGGCGTGGGTCGTCATCAGTCCACGCGGCTTGTAATAAAGGAACAGCCGCGTGCGTTCGCGCCCCGGCAGCGGCTCGCCATCCACGGTGACGCGGTCATTTGCCGTGATATCGAGCGCGGGCGAGCGGATCACCGCGCCATTCACGGCGACGCGGCCGGCGGCGATCCACTCCTCGGCCTCGCGGCGCGACGCGAGGCCCGCACGCGCGATCGCCTTGGCGATCCGTTCTCCGGCTTTGTGTGGCGTATTGTTGTCGTCCATAATTCCGCGCCTGATAGCAGAGTGTATCGCAGCGGACTATGGCAACGTTCATGGACATGGCGTTGGAGGAAGCGCGTGCCGCCGGCGAGCGGGGAGAGGTGCCGGTCGGCTGCGTCATCGTGCGGGACGGCGAAGTTCTGGCTCGCGCCGGCAATCGCACCATCGCGCACCGCGACCCGACTGCCCATGCCGAGATCGTTGCTATCCGCAGGGCCGCGACGCACCTTGCCTCCGAGCGACTTGAGGGTTGCGATCTTTACGTCACGCTGGAGCCGTGCGCCATGTGCGCGGGCGCGGTGGCTTTCGCCCGCATCCGCCGGCTTTATTATGGCGCTGTCGACCCAAAGGGCGGCGCCGTTGACAGCGGCGTGAAGTTTTTTACCTCGCCCACGTGCCATCATCGGCCGGAGGTCTATGGTGGTCTCGCCGAAGCGGAGGCATCGGCACTCCTCAAAGATTTTTTCAAAGAGAGGCGGTGAAGCAAAGCTTCAGTCAGCTAACAACGCGCCGAGCTTCTCCTTCACCTCGGCTTTCACCGCGTCCGCGGCACGCAGAATCGCGCTCGCCTGATAGAAATCGAGCGTGCGGAAGATTGCGACATTGGGCCTGATCAAGACATCTGGCTCCGTGTGGCTGAGCTTTGCGGCCACGATGGCGCCGCCCATGACCATGATGGTGGTAAAGACGCATTCCCAGGTGCTCGGCATGTCAGCGCGCTCGGCTGCTGGTATGCCGAAGACGTCGACGGCCATCACGATGTCGGCTTGGCCGGTCACTACGTCGAACGGTAACGGATTGGTGGTGCCGCCGTCGATCAAGATGCGGCCGTCGATGACCACCGGCCGGAATAATCCAGGAATCGCGATCGAGGCGGCGACGGCCGGATGCAACGGCCCGGACGAAAGCCGCACCTCCTGCCGCCGGTAGAGGTCGGTCGCTATCGCCGTCAGCGGAATGTCGAGCGCCGAGAAATCCGCCGGCACTTGTTCGGGTAAGAACTGGACGCAGAATTTTTCCGCGTCCATCTGCGTCGCTTGGCTGAAGGCGCCGGCAAAGAAATCGGACAACGTGCCGGCGCGTGATTGCATGAGCCGGCGCCTGATCTCACCGCGGCCGTGAGCGAGTGCGATCGCGTAGTGGCGGATATCTTTGCCGCGCATGCCCGCCGCATACGCGGCGCCGATCAGCGCGCCAATCGAGGCACCGGCGATGGCCGTTGGCTTCACGCCGAGATCATCGAGCGCTTCGATCACCGCGATATGGGCAAGCCCGCGCGCGCCGCCGGAACCGAGCGCAAGCGCGACGCCTTTCATGCGCCCGCCGCCAGCGCGAATTCCCACGCCTTGGCGGCGAGCGGTCCGACCATCTCGGCCTTGGCCGCCGCGTAGGCGCTGGTGGCGGTGCCGTCGCGCACCCGGCCGACGATTCCTTGAAGGATCGCGGCGAGGCGGAAGAAATTGTAGGCGAAATAAACCGGCAGGTGCGGCCGCGGATCGAGGCCGGTGCGGGCGACGTAGGCTTTCACATAGGCGTCGAGCGGCGGAATGCCTAGCGCGGCGAGATCCTGCCCGACCAGCGAGCCCGTACCCGCGTCTGACGGCGGCATGTGCCACTGCATCAGATGATAGGA
>JASHVC010000546.1 GCA_030039655.1 Xanthobacteraceae bacterium
TAGAGACAATGACAAGGCGCGCCATGCCCCCGCCCCTCCCCACTCACGCAACACACAACCCTCGCCTATGGTTAAGGTGACAACGGGCAGAAATATGGCGCTAAGGGCCGGCGAATCTAGCTGCAATACGACTTTCGCTGCGCGATGGCGACGGACATTGAGGACGCCCCAAGTCAGCGATCTTTCCGCAGCTTAGCGCAGCAGCCGTCATCACGTTGACGTTGCGGTATGCAATCAACCCGCACACCAAGCCAGCATGCCGCATGATTACAATGTGACGAGATTCAGGCCCGCGCGTTTGCGAGAAGCTCGCAGATCACAGCCATTTATGGGAACGCGTCATCCCGATGGCAATGCGGAAGCGGCTGTCATCGGGGCGTCATGCTTCTGCCGACGGCCCGCTCTTTGACGGGACGCTCGCGCCACCGGGACCGCTCATACCGCGAAGCGCCGCTTCTGCTGCGGGCAGCCCCTGCTCGGCAGCCTTGCGAAACCACGTTTGCGCTTGACCGCGATCCGGTTCGCAGCCCTCGCCTTTGGTAAGCATGACCGCAAGATTGTATTGGGCCAGAGGGTGACCAAGTTGCGCGGCAAGCTCATACCATTGAAGCGCTCGTTGGGCATCGCGCCGCACCGCAGTTCCGGTGCCGTACATGATCCCAAGCTGAAACAGAGACGCGGGATGATCATTGTTTGCCGCTCTCTCAATCCAGCTTACGGCTTCCGCGGAATCCGCGGCCGCGACGTTGCCATTGAGATGCAACATGCCGAGGGCGTACTGAGCCTCGGCGTCGCCGGCTTGTGCAGCCTTGGAGTACCACTGGGTGGCTTCCTTGAGATTGATCGCGTCGGCGCTCGCGCCGTATCTGCCTGAACAGAGGTGGCCTAATTGCAAGGCCGCGCCGGCATGACCACTTTGTGCCGCTTGTCTCAGCAATGCCTCCGCGCGGGGACGATCTTGCGCCGTATCCTCGCCTTTTAGATAGACGGTCGCCAGCGCCACTTGCGCCTCGGTGTCGCCGGTTTCAGCCGCTTTGTTGAGAAGCTCCAGCGCTAAATTCCGGTCGCGCCCAGAATCTGCGTCAACTGTGTACAAAAGCTTGCCCAACTGGACCTGCGATGCCGTTAAGCCTTTACCGGCTGCTTGCGAGTACCACTTGATCGCCTTCGCGGTGTCTCGCTCGACGCCAGTCCCCCTCGCGTAGCAAGCCGCAACGTTGTGTGCCGCGGTGGCATGGCCCTGCTCGGCGGCGCGCAAAAACCATTTTGCGGCCGCGCGCGAGTTGCAAGGCAGCCCGGCGCCCGTGGCATAAAGCCGGCCGATGATAAATTGCGATTCCACATCGCCAAGTTCGGCCGCGCGCTCGTACCATTGCGCCGCTTGCCGCAGATCCGGCTCGATGCCCTTGCCTCTCGTATAGAGCTCCGCAAGCCGGATAATGGCGGGACGGTAGTTCTGCTTTGCCGCCTTTCGCAGATAGGTCTCGGCCTTGTCGATATCCTCGGTGAGCCCGTCACCGTTTAGATGCATGAGTGCGGCGTTGTATTGGGCGACCGGATCGCCGCGCTCCGCCGCCTGAACAAAAAGCCTTGCGGCCTCCTTCTTGTTCTGCGGTCTGCCGGCGCCGGTGATGTAAATGGACGCAAGCGCAGTCCACGCACCGACGTTGTCCCTCTCAGCGGCCCTTTCGTACCATTCAGCGCCAACCTGCTGATCAGAGGGAAGACCGAGACCCTGGTAATAGATGTCTCCCAGCCCATAGAACGCGGACGCATTGCCCTGCTTCGCCGCCCGCACATACCAGCCGCGCGCGAACTCAAAGTTTTGCGGTACGCCGACACCGCGCCGATACATTTCGGCAAAAGCCACCTGCGCTTCCGGCTTACCGGCTGACGCCGCCGCCTCAATCCAATGCTTCGCCGCAACCAAATCCTTTTCGACCGCAAGGCCGTTCGGAAAAAGGAGCTTCAAATTGCGTTCGGCCGCCTCGGCGTCTTGCTCCTTAGCTGACTCGAGCCATCTTTTGGCTCCGTCTACTCCCCGTGGCACGCCGTTCAGGTAAATCGCCCCAAGCTGAAATTGAGCGTCTGCATGGCCGGCTTCGGCTGCCCGCTGATACCAGACCATGGCGTCCGGGATGCTGCGGATAACGCCCTCGCCGCGAGCGTAAAGAACTCCTATTTGAAATGCGGCTTCGGGGTCCCCCATCTGGGTAGCCCTCCTCCACGCCGCGAGCGCCCTTAGGTATTTCTCATTTTCGTGCGCGGCCGTTCCACGCCGACGCCAGTCCGCCGCGGTGAGCGGAGCCTTTGGCCGATCGGGATTGAGGGTCGGCCACACTCGCCCCAGAGCCTGTCCCAACGCCCGCTCGGCAAATTTTGGCAACGGCGGTCGAATATTGCCTGCCGCCTTCAGCAATGATCCAAGTTGTCCCGTTGGCATGAGCATCACACTCTTCGCTTGCCGCCGCTCAAGGCTCTCGCATCGACTCGCCGACGCCGCGCAAGAAACCACCGAGCAAGTACATGGCCACCGAGCGCGTGCCGACGTTCACGTCCGCTTCGAGTGTCATACCTGGAATCAATCTGAACTTGGGCGGTACGTTTACAAAGTGCATCGCATCAACAGAACAGCGAGCCTTGTAGTAAGCCTCCACCGGCTGATTGTTGTCATCGGTCGTAAAGGCGTTGTCGCTGATCCAGCGTATTTTTCCCTCGGCCGTGCCGTGTTCCATATAATTGAAGGAGTCGATTTTGAGGACGCAGCGGTCGCCGGCCCGGACAAACCCGACGTCCCGCGGCGTGATGTGGATCTCCCCTTCCACGACTGCGCCACTCGGCATCAGCGTAAGGAGAGTATCGCCTTCTTTCAGAACGGAACCGACCGATAGCGTCGCAACGGTAAGCACCACTGACTGCTCCATGGCCGTCAGTCGAACGAGTTCGTGGTGCCGCGTGGCTTTCTCCAACGACGCTTGCGCGATCTCAAGGCTGGCCTGCGCCGTCGCCAGGTCTTGGCTCAATTGGGTAGACCATTGTTGAATGAACGCGTCTCTGTCGGACGTGGCGGAGACCAGGGTATGCTGCGATTCGAG
>JASHVC010000039.1 GCA_030039655.1 Xanthobacteraceae bacterium
CCTCGGCAACCGCCGAGTGCGCTCGGTTGGCGAACTGATGGAAAATCAGTACCGCATCGGCCTTCTGCGCATGGAGCGCGCCATCAAGGAGCGCATGTCATCGGTCGATATCGACACGGTGATGCCGCAGGACCTTATTAACGCCAAGCCGGCGGCGGCGGCAGTGCGTGAGTTTTTCGGCTCGTCGCAGCTCTCGCAGTTCATGGACCAGACCAATCCGCTGTCGGAGATCACCCATAAGCGGCGTCTGTCGGCGCTTGGCCCCGGCGGACTCACGCGCGAGCGCGCCGGCTTCGAAGTGCGTGACGTACATCCGACCCATTATGGCCGCATCTGTCCGATCGAGACACCGGAAGGGCCGAACATCGGTTTGATCAATTCGCTCGCGACCTACGCGCGGGTGAACAAATATGGCTTCGTCGAGACGCCGTATCGCAAAGTGAAAGACGGCCGGGTCACCGACGAGGTGATCTATCTCTCGGCGATGGAGGAGGGGCGTTACACCGTCGCCCAGGCTAACTCTGCCATCGATGGCAAGGGCCGCTTTACCGACGATCTCGTGGTCGTGCGTCACGCCGGCGACGTGCAGCTTATTCCGCCTGACAAGGTGGACTTTATGGACGTGTCGCCGAAGCAGCTTGTTTCGGTGGCGGCGGCGCTCATTCCGTTCCTGGAGAACGATGACGCCAACCGCGCGCTCATGGGCTCCAACATGCAGCGTCAGGCGGTGCCGCTGGTGCGCGCGGAGGCGCCGTTCGTCGGCACCGGCATGGAGGGCGTGGTCGCCCGTGACTCCGGCGCCGCGATCGCCGCACGCCGCACTGGCGTCGTCGATCAAGTGGACTCCACCCGTATCGTCATCCGCGCCACCGACGAGGCCGACCCGGCCAAGCCCGGCGTCGACATCTATCGGCTGATGAAGTTTCAGCGCTCGAACCAGAACACCTGCATCAACCAGCGCCCGTTGGTGAAGGTGGGCGATCAGGTCAAGCGCGGCGACATTATCGCCGACGGTCCGTCGACCGATCTCGGCGAACTCGCGCTCGGCCGTAACGTGCTGGTCGCGTTCATGCCTTGGAATGGCTACAACTTCGAAGACTCGATCCTGCTCTCCGAGCGGATCGTCAAGGACGACGTCTTCACCTCGATCCACATCGAGGAATTCGAGGTGATGGCGCGCGACACCAAGCTTGGCCCTGAGGAAATCACCCGCGACATTCCGAACGTCTCGGAAGAGACGCTGAAGAATCTCGACGAGGCGGGCATCGTCTATATCGGCGCCGAGGTTCGCGCCGGCGACATCCTCGTCGGCAAGATCACGCCGAAGGGCGAAAGCCCGATGACGCCGGAAGAGAAACTTCTGCGTGCCATCTTCGGCGAGAAGGCCTCCGACGTGCGCGACACCAGCTTGCGCGTGCCGCCGGGCGTCCAGGGCACTGTCGTTGAAGTACGTGTGTTCAATCGCCATGGCGTCGACAAGGACGAGCGTGCGCTTGCAATCGAACGCGAAGAAATCGAGCGGCTCGCGAAGGACCGCGACGACGAGCAGGCGATCCTCGACCGCAACGTCTATGGCCGCCTCGCCGAGTTGTTGGAGGGCCGTCAAGGCATCGCCGGGCCTAAGGGTTTTAAGAAGGACACCAAGATCACCCGCGCGGTGCTCGAGGAGTATCCGCGCGCTCAGTGGTGGATGTTCGCTTCGCCCAACGACAAGGTGATGGCGGAGATCGAAGCCATCCGTAAGCAGTACGACGAATCGAAGAAGCGGCTCGAGCAGCGTTTCCTCGACAAGGTCGAGAAACTGCAACGCGGCGACGAACTGCCGCCCGGCGTGATGAAGATGGTCAAGGTCTTCGTCGCCGTGAAGCGCAAGATTCAGCCCGGCGACAAGATGGCCGGCCGCCACGGAAACAAGGGCGTGGTGTCGAAGATCGTGCCGCTCGAGGATATGCCTTTCCTCGCGGACGGCACATCGGTCGACATCGTGCTCAACCCGCTCGGTGTGCCGAGCCGTATGAATGTGGGTCAGATTCTGGAGACCCATCTCGGCTGGGCCTGCGCCGGCCTAGGCCTCAAGATCGGCAACGCCGTCGACCTTTATCACGGTAAGCGCGATCCGAAACCGCTGAAAGAACTGTTGCGCAAGGTCTACGGCGAAGACGAAACCATCAAGTCGCTCGACGAGAAGGGTCTCCTCGAGCTTGGCACCAATCTGCGTCACGGCGTGCCGATTTCGACGCCGGTGTTCGACGGGGCCAAGGAGGCTGACATCGAACACATGCTCGACCTCGCTGGTCTCGATCATTCCGGCCAGGTCAGCCTGTTCGATGGGCGCACCGGAGAAGCGTTCGACCGCAAAGTCACGGTCGGTCACATCTACATGCTGAAGCTGCATCACCTCGTGGACGACAAAATCCACGCCCGATCGATTGGCCCGTACAGCCTCGTCACCCAGCAGCCGTTGGGTGGCAAGGCGCAGTTCGGCGGGCAGCGCTTCGGCGAAATGGAGGTGTGGGCGCTCGAAGCCTACGGCGCCGCCTACACGCTGCAGGAGATGCTGACGGTGAAGTCCGACGATGTTGCCGGTCGCACCAAGGTCTACGAGTCCATTGTGCGCGGCGACGATGCTTTCGAGTCCGGTATTCCGGAAAGCTTCAATGTGCTGGTCAAGGAGATGCGCTCGCTTGGCCTCAACGTCGACCTGCACAACTCCAAGCAGCAGCGCGGCGGTGGCGGTGATATCGCCGAGGCGGCGGAATAATCCAAGCGTCATGGCCGGGCTTGTCCCGGCCATCCACGTCTTCCTCGTGGAAGGCAAAGACGTGGATGCCCGGCACAAGGCCGGGCATGACGAGGCAAAGAGAACGACGACAGCGGCCGACACGGTCGGCAAGCGGAGAAGCAGATGAACCAAGAGATTATGAATCTTTTCAGCCCGCAGGTGCCGGCTCAGGTCTTCGACCAGATCCGGATTTCCATCGCGAGCCCGGAAAAGATTCTGTCCTGGTCCTACGGCGAGATCAAAAAGCCCGAGACCATCAACTACCGCACCTTCAAGCCCGAGCGCGACGGCTTGTTCTGCGCGCGCATCTTCGGGCCAATCAAGGACTACGAGTGCTTGTGCGGCAAGTACAAGCGCATGAAATACAAGGGCATCATCTGCGAGAAATGCTCGGTCGAGGTGACCCTGTCGCGCGTCCGGCGCGAGCGCATGGGCCATATCGAGTTGGCCGCCCCGGTCGCACACATTTGGTTCTTGAAGTCGCTGCCAAGCCGGATCGGGCTTCTGCTCGACATGACGCTCAAGGATCTCGAGCGCATTCTCTATTTCGAATACTACGTCGTACTCGAGCCTGGTCTCACCGAGCTCAAGGATCGTCAGCTCCTGAGCGAGGAAGAGTACATCAAGGCACAGGACCAATTCGGCGCCGACAGCTTCACCGCTATGATCGGCGCCGAAGCGATCCGCGAAATGATGAAAGCCCTCGATCTGGAGAAACTGGCCACTAGCCTGCGCCAGGAGATCGCGGAGTCGAAGTCGGAACTCAAGCCCAAGAAGCTCGCCAAGCGGCTCAAGCTGATCGAGGCGTTCGTCCAGTCCGGCAACAAGCCGGAGTGGATGATCCTCACGCACGTGCCGGTGATCCCGCCGGATCTGCGTCCACTGGTGCCGCTCGACGGCGGCCGCTTCGCCACGTCCGATCTCAACGATCTGTATCGCCGCGTCATCAACCGCAACAACCGTCTCAAGCGGCTGATCGAGTTGCGCGCACCCGACATCATCATCCGCAACGAAAAGCGGATGCTGCAGGAAGCAGTTGATGCGCTATTCGACAACGGCCGCCGCGGCCGCGTCATCACCGGCGCCAACAAGCGTCCGCTGAAGTCGCTCGCCGACATGCTCAAGGGCAAGCAGGGCCGATTCCGGCAAAACTTGCTCGGCAAGCGTGTCGATTATTCGGGCCGCTCGGTGATCGTAGTCGGCCCCGAGTTGAAGCTGCATCAGTGCGGGCTGCCGAAGAAGATGGCGCTCGAACTGTTCAAGCCGTTCATCTATTCGCGGCTCGACGCCAAGGGGCTGTCGACCACCGTGAAGCAGGCCAAGAAGCTGGTTGAGAAGGAGAAGCCCGAAGTCTGGGATATTCTCGACGAGGTCATTCGCGAGCATCCGGTGCTGCTCAACCGCGCGCCGACGCTGCATCGCCTGGGCATCCAGGCGTTTGAGCCGGTGCTGATCGAAGGCAAGGCGATCCAGCTGCATCCGCTGGTTTGCGCGGCCTTTAACGCCGACTTCGACGG
>JASHVC010000547.1 GCA_030039655.1 Xanthobacteraceae bacterium
GACGAGCGGCGATTTTCGGGATTCGTGGTCGATACCGCCGATATAAATCGCAAGTTCGCGGTGGAAATCCTAGTGGACGGTTACCCGGTCAGAGTCATTCGCGCAGATGCGGACGTGCACAACCTCATAACCGAGCGGGTCGGCGACGGCTGCTACGGCTTCTCGTGCGCTCTGGACGAAGGCCTCGTGCGCGACAGCTCAGTTGTCGAGGCACAGCTTGCCAACCTTGGAATTGCGGTAGGTGAACCGATTGCCCTGTATCAGCCACCCAAAGAGGCGCTGCAAATTTCAGCTCCAGGGGCGTTGCGATGGCTGGGCGGGTTGCGCTTTTCGGGTTGGATTGATCATGAGCCCGACACCGCGAACGTACTGATCGACGGGCTCCTGGTCACACGCGTGCGTGCCTCCACGTGGAGCCACGTTGGCACTTCCGAGGAGGATGCCCGCGCGGTCCGCACGTTCGATTTTCATTTGCCCGAAAAGTTCGGCGACGGTCGCGTTCACCGGCTCGTCCTGGCGGATGATGCAGGTGAGAACATCGGCGGTCGCCCGATCGTTTTTATTGCCTATGCGGATGGTTTTCGCGGCGCAGTCATCGGTCGCGGCGTATCGGAGCGGGAGCAACTGAGGGCGGAACTGCTCGATCAGCTTATACCCATGTCGATGCCGTTTTCGGAGTACCGAAATTGGCGGGAAAGTCTTCCAGTTGAACTCGATCAGTCGGGTGCGTTGCGTGGTGTGGTTATCCTGGTCGGACCCGGAGCCGTCGATGCCACGCTCGCGACTTTGCACGAACAAACCAATGCCGATTGGGTCGCCGCATCCTTCCCGCATTCACCGGGGCCAACCAGCTTGGACGCTGAGGAGGCACGAGCGTTTCTGAGCGACGCAGGAGCGGACTGCGACTTTGTCGTCTTCGCACTTGCCGGAACGCTATTCACTCCGTCCGCGTTGGAACGGATCGCAGCCGCATTTTCTCAGTTCCACTCCGCACAAGCGGTCTACTGGGACCTCGACGTCGAGAGCAGCGACGGATCGGTATGGCCGCTCGCCTTTTCAGCATTCGACTACGAACGGATGCTGGAACAGGGATATTGCGCTCATCTGTTCGCGCTCCGCCGCCCGGCCGCCGAGCAAGCTCTCGCGGTCGACGTACCGAATCTTTATCGCGTGTTCAATTCCGTTCTGCATGACGGCCCTGCATCTGGTTCTGCTGTTGTGCATATTCCAGGTTCGCTGGGGACCCTGCCGGATTTCGATAGGACTTCGGCCTCTGCAGCATTGGCGGAAGCCGCGAGCGACTACCTGGCCGACCTTGGAGTCGAAGCACAAACAAAGCCGGCCGCAGACGGTATTCTTCCCGCGGTGCACATCGTGCGAAAGCACGAGCTGCTCAGCAGTACGATCGTCATTCCGACGCGCAATCGCCTCAACCTGCTGCAAGGTTGTATCGACTCCATCCTCCCAGCTGTGGAGCGAACCAATGCCGAGATCTTGGTCGTAGACAACGCCTCCACTGATCCGGGCACGCTGGCCTATCTGGCGGAGATCAAGAAAAATCTTGCGACCGTGCTGCACGTCGCCGGCGAATTCAACTTTCCGCGGCTAAACAATCACGCTGCCAAGGCTGTTCACAGCGACGTCCTTTGCCTCCTCAATAACGACGTCAAGGCTCTCGACGATCGCTGGCTGGAGGAAATGCTGAGCCGGATCGCGGCGGGCGACGTTGGCGCCGTGGGGGCGCTGCTGATCTGGCCGAGCGGGATCGTACAGCATGGCGGCGTTGTGTTAGGCCCCAGTTTCGCGGCAAAGCACGCCTTCAACGACCGGATCGATGGCGACGGGGGCTACGGCGACCTCCTTCGCGTTGCCCATGAATGCAGCGCCGTGACCGCTGCCTGCTTGGTCACGCGCCGGCGCGATTATCTCGATGTCGGTGGAATGGATGAAATCCGGTTCCCCGTGAACTTCAACGACGTCGACTATTGCCTTAAGCTGCGCGCGAGCGGCAAGCGCATCGTGTTCACCCCGCACGCAAAGCTGATGCATCTGGAATCGGCGAGCCGCGGCTCGGCTGTAGGTGCCGGTCAAACGGAGCGATTCGAGCGGGAGCTACAGAACCTCAGGGAAAAGTGGGGAGACGTCCTCGCCGCCGACCCCTACTACAGCCCGATGCTCTCGCGCGATCCAATCCCATTCTCGGCGCTCGCGTGGCCCGCCGCGTCGATGCAGCCGCGCGTCAATCAACCGCCGGTACCCACCGAGATTCCGGCCGGATTTTGAGGACTTGCGCTGCATGAATGTCCTCTTCGTTCATAACAACTTTCCGGGCCAGTACCGCCACATTGCGCGCGCCCTTGCGGACAAATCGCAGGTGCGCGTCGCTGCTATCGGCGCTTCGACATCGCGAGCGATGGATGGTGTCAAGCTTGTAAAATATAGCCTGACGAATGCGGAAGCATCGTCCGCCCACCCGTTCGCACGGCGCTTCGATATGGAGTGCTATCGCGGCGAGCAGGTTCTCTATGCGCTATCCTCATTGGCGGCGACCGGCTTCGTCCCGGACCTGATCATGGCGCACCCCGGCTGGGGCGAGACGCTGCCGCTGCGAACAATCTATCCGGATTCGCGCATCCTGCTCTACTGCGAGTTTTTCTACGGGATGCATGGGCGCGACGTCGGGTTCGATCCGGAGTTTCCCGAGACGGGTGCTGACGGCTATGTCGGACTGCATCTGAAGAACGCATCCACCTTGCTCGCCTTGGCGGATTGTGATGCGGGCATTTCACCGACCGCCTGGCAGCGCTCGACTTTTCCCGATCATTACCAACGCAAAATCTCGGTGTGCCACGAGGGCATCGACGTCGATATCGCCAAGCCCAATCCCGACGCGGTATTTCGCCTTGCTTCGGGCCGGGAGCTTCGACGCTCGGACGAGATCGTGACCTTCGCAGCCCGCAATCTCGAGCCCCTGAGAGGTTACCACGTTTTCATGCGTGCGCTTCCGCGCATCATGGCAAAGCGGCCACGGGCGCAGGTCGTCGTAATCGGCGGCGACGAGGTGTCCTACGGCGCCGCGCCCCCCGAGGGAACGACGTGGAAGTCGACCTTTTTCAAGGAAGTCGCCGGCCGGATCGATCAAGAGCGGATCCATTTCACCGGACGCATGCCTTATTTGGATTACCTCAGCGCCTTGCAAGTTTCATCGGCCCACGTTTATCTGACCTATCCCTTTGTCCTGTCGTGGTCCTTGCTTGAGGCGCTAGGTAGCGGATGCCTGGTGATTGGGTCCGACACACCTCCGGTTCGCGAGGTTCTTGCCAACAGCAAGAACGGCCTGCTTGTGCCCTTCTTTGACAGTCAGCAGCTCGCCGAACGAGTTATCGAAGTGCTGTCGAATCCACGCAGGTTCAGTCCGCTTCGTGCTCAAGCGCGACAGACAATCCTGGACCGATACGACATGACGCGAATTTGTCTGCCAAAAATGACGGCGCTCATTCAGCAGCAGACTGACGCAATGGCTGCATGACGAAGCGAGCGTCGTGCGGCTGCAAGAATTCGCCGCGAAGCAAACTTACGATTGCCCCCAGTGAATCAGTGCCCATATTCTTTCGTGGCCGTAATACAGCGCGATCTTGCTGAATAATTCCGTGGCGGCGATCGAGCCGGCAATCGAGGCCTTGCCGGTGACAATGAAGCCGATCACGAATGTGTCCAGTGTGCCGGTCAGCCGCCAGCTAACCGCTTTGAGCAGAGACCGGCTGTGCGCGTCCTGACCGCGAGCCGCGCTATAAACCAGGCCTTCACCTTGGTCACGAGCCGATGTAGGCGCGGCGCTGCGATTAGCCGCGTGGTTATCAAATGTCATGGACGGCCCCGAGGTTGACGCTACCCGCTTGTAGCCGCTCTCCGGCGTGACAAACGAAAACGTCAACGATCAAATTTAGCCCGGTTTTGCGCCACTTTGCGATTGCTGTCGAAGACGACCTGTTGAGGCGACAAATCATATCTATCTCATCGGGAATTCGATGAAAGTTTGTCTCGATATCCCGTTTCTGCCGGCAAAGAAAAATTACATGGAACGACCTATAGGCACGGAAGGGAACCATTATGATGCGACGCAGCGAACGGAGGCCTACCCGTGTTCTACCGCAACCTCGAAAAAATGCTGAAAACTGACCGCCAGGATGACACGAATTACGTGACCATTCCCAAGGAGATTTTTCGCCGCCTGCTCGCCGGGGCCATTCATAGCAAGAATATGTTCGATGAACGATTTTATGTGGAATTCTATCCCGACATCGCGGCGGCAATCAAAGGCAGGAAGATAAAGACAGGTTTGGAGCACTATCTCCAGGCTGGGTATTTCGAAAATCGACTCCCACGCAAATTGTTGGTCGACGAGAGCTTCTATTTGCAGCAATACCCGGATGTCGCCGACGCGATAAGAAGGGGAAAGTTAAAAAGTGCACAGGAGCACTTTAACAATGCGGGCTTCAATGAAGGGCGCTCACCCTACAAGGACTTTTCCCTGTTCTGAGTCTTTCTCAGACCTCACAGGTGCCCCGACCAAATTCCCTCTTTCCACAGGTCGGTATTCCCCGCCCGCGCAGTTAACCGCCGAAGACGTATACGACCTACCAAGCATTCATCAGCGGACCTTCCCTCCCGGTAGCGCACTCCAGCGAATGTCTCGATGAAAATACAGCCCGATATCGATGACTCCGATGCGTTCGTTGGACGCAATGTCCATGTGTTACTGTTCGAAGACACCCGTTCGGAAGTTGGGACGTTGGGGGATATACAAGGCCCCGCGTCGAGAGTGGAAGGCGTCCACTCAGCGTCTTTCATCAATGGCCGGACCTATTTAGAAGGTGGCTCTTCACACGCAGGTATCCAGGAACAATCTTCAAAGTCGGCCCTGCACAGAACTGGCAATGGCGTCGCTCTCAACGGGAACGGACGCGATACCGTCCCAGATCGGCTTGCCACAGCGCAGGAATTATTCGAAGTCGGCAAACATTTCGACGTGGATTATTACGCCAGCGAATATCCCGATATCACCTTGGATCCATCGCAATTGCTCGGCCATTTCTGCGAAATCGGATGGCGCGAAGGACGGAATCCAAATGCATTTTTCGACACCGTATCTTATTTGCTGCACAATGCAGACGTCGCGCGGTCAAACATCAATCCTTATTACCACTATTTGAAGCACGGATTGATCGAAGGCCGCATCGTCACTTCCAGCATTAGTCCCTCCATCCGCTCACGACTACTATTTGGAGATTCGATCACCAACTGGGTCGCGCGTTTGCGTACCCACATTGACGAGGAATTCTATCGCGAGCAGCTCGAGGATGCAGATGACACCGGACTCGATCTGGCCGCGCATTTTGCGTATCGCGGATGGCGCGAAGGCAAATCGCCGAGCCAGGATTTTGATGTCCCAGCATGGCTCGAAGCGTACCCTGGCGTCACGCAATTCGTTGTCAATCCCCTGCTTGTTCAACTCGAGGCTGACGCCGGCAACTTTGATCTTGGCGTCATTCGTGACGGCGATGCGTCGATCCCTCTGTCCGATGCCGGCGACGCGCCCCTGAGCCCGGACCTTACAGACTTGTCGGCTTCCGTACACGGCGAGATCATCGAGTTCACGGATGACGGTGAACCCCTGGATATCGATCCTGACATCATTCTCGAATCGGAAGAAAACGTAAACTCGTCCGAACAAGCTTCTGGCAGCGCCTTCCTGCAGACTGACGCGAATGGCCGCGACGAGGATACGTTGAATTTGGTGCGTTCTGGATTCGACAGTGCCTTCTATATGGCTTGCTACCCCGATGTAGCCGAGGCCGGAGTCGACCCACTAATCCATTTTTTTTATACCGGCTGGCGCGAAGGGCGTAATCCGAGCCTGGAGTTCGACACAAGATACTATCTCGCAGTGAACGAGGACGTTCGCACTGCCGGTTTAAACCCGTTGTTTCACTATCTCTGCTCGGGCAAAAGCGAAGGTAGACTCCCACGGCGTCCGGGTGGGTATCGCCGCGAGATTGTCGACGCCGCCATTGAACCGGCAAAAAGACCTCCCGTTGGTGTCGTCCAAGGCGAAAAGACCCTGAGCGCACCGACACTGCTGCGCAAACTCACCGTTGCGACCAACCGTAAAAAGGGCCTGATCGTATCGCTCAGCCACGATTGCTACACAAAGGTCATCGGCGGCACTCAGATATTCATCACGGACGAACAGCGCCGCTTCAATGAGCGTGACTACGCCTACATCCACATCTCCCCCCAAATCGCCCGCCTTATGCTTGCCGAGCAAAGTCCGCAATTTTTGGTTCGGATTGTCGCTGACGGTAATCTTCTTGGTCTCGCTCCAATCGGCGTAGTGGCTCACACCTTGGAGACCATCCGAGCCAAAGGCCGGCGCAAGGCGCTTTTTGTTGTCCACTCGATGATGGGCTTCCACGTTCCCGACGTCATCGGCCTGTGCGCGGCGCTGCGACCCGAACGCCGCATCTATTGGCTGCATGATTATTCGAGCATCTGCGAGGGATTCAACCTGCTACGCAACGACGCGCTGTTCTGCGGGGCGCCACCTCCAACTAGCACCGCCTGCAGGGTGTGCGTGTACGGCAAAACACGCAGCACCCATCTTGAAACCATGCGTAACCTTTTCGAAGCATGCGGGTTTGACGTCGTGAGCCCGTCGCCGGTCACGCTGGACCTTTGGCTGAAATCGAGCGACCTGCCCCGTAAGAGTGCAACCGTGCATCCACATTGGCGGCTTGTGGGCAAAAAGGGCCGCGGCAAAACGGGGCCAAGGAAAGATACAGACGCCAGAACATCCGTCGCTTTCGTCGGCTATTCGTCGGCGAACAAGGGATGGCCGCTCTTTTCCGAACTTGTTCAGAAGTTGGGCAATGATCGGCGCTACCAACTCTTCCACTTCGCCGCGGGTGGTACGTCATCTCTGCCGCTCGTCAAGTTCGTGAAGACGGAAGTGACGGCAAAAGATCGATCCGCCACAAGACGTCTCTTGGCGGCAAACCGAATCGACTTCGTGTTGATCTTGTCGCCATGGCCGGAAACATTCTCATTCGTTGCACACGAAGCCATCGCCGCAGGCGTTCAAATCCTCTGCTTGGCCGACAGCGGCAACGTTGCGGACGTCGTCCGAAAGCTGAATTGCGGTCAAATCTTCAACGACAGCAATGGCTTGACCGAATTCCTGGCATCGGGAGCAGCGGCATCCCTAGCGGCGTCCAAGAATAAGGAGGCGCCCTCCTATGTGATCGACCAGAGCGGGACGTCCGCCACGATCCAGGGAATTACCGAGATTTTCGAGAGCCGACGGCGATGAATGGCGATACCCATTGCTTCACAAGCTTCACGTTCAGCTACCTCGCCCGCGCCGTCATTCTGGCAAGGACATTGCGCGAAGCTCATCCCGATTGGGTGCTGTGGGCCGTCGTCACTGACGAGCCGCCCAACGGCACCGATTGTGGACTCGTCGCGGAATTCGACCATGTCCTCTACGCCAAGGAGCTGGAGTTTCCCCGGTTTGAGCGTTGGCTGTTCAAGCACGACGTTGTAGAGGCGTCCACGGCCGTCAAAGGCCAAATGCTCCGGCACTTGCTTAATCAGGGAATGAAGAAGGTCGTATATCTCGATCCCGATATTGCGGTGTTCTCGGATCTGGCCGGGATTGTCGAAAAGCTCGACCAATATTCGGTCATTTTGACACCCCACCAAGTAGCGCCCAACAAAAGCGAAGGTCTCATCAAGGACAATGAACTGACTTCGCTCAAGTACGGCATCTACAATTTGGGCTTTTGCGCGGTGCGAAACGATGCCGTTGGCAACGAGTTCGCAAACTGGTGGGCGCAGCAGCTTTACTTCGCTTGCTACGACGATGTCCCGAACGGAATATTCACCGACCAGAAATGGTGCGATCTCGTCCCATGCCTCTTTGATCGCGTCTATATCGAACGCGATCCCGGCTACAATGTCGCGAGCTGGAATATCAGCACACGCGAAATCAAGATCGGGACAGACGGCACGATCCGCGCCAACGGCTCGCCCCTGAAATTCTTTCATTTCACCAAAATCAATTCAGCCGGCGACATCATGATTGAAAAGAACGCGCGCGATAATGTCGAAGTGATGGAACTGTGGAACTGGTACAGGCGGTCGTTGCATGATTTGGTCTTTGATATTCCGAAAGGCTATTGGCATTACGGCAATTTCGACAACGGCATGAAAATTCCCAAAGCGGCCCGTGTTTTGTTCCGCGAGCGCACCGATTTATTCGAATACTTTGCGAATCCGTTCGCAACCGGCGGCGATTCCTACTTCGAATGGCTCGGCAGGGAAAAGCCGGAGATACTTGCAGCCGCTTAGCGGAGCCGAATGTGCGTGGCCGAGCCCACAGTTTTGCCGCCGGCTTGCGGCGATACGACTGCCGATACGGAGCCATGCTCACCTTGGCCTCCGACAACGTCATAAGCAAATCGCTTCGGATTTACGGCGAGTGGGCCGAACACGAGCTGAGTATTCTCCGATCGTTCATTTCGGCAGGCGCTGACGTCATCGATGTAGGAGCGAATATCGGCACGCACACGCTGCCGTTCTCGCGCTGGGTAGGAAATGGACGCGTCACGGCAATCGAGGCACAGCCGGCCATTTGCGAGATTCTGCGGCTCAATTGCCGCCAGAACGGCTGCTTAAATGTAGACGTTGTCAACGCGATCTGTGGCGAAAAGCGTCGTCATGTGGAATTCCGGCCCGATTATACCAACGATGAGAACTTCGGCGGCGTCTCGTTCAGCGACGCGCGAAGCGACACCCGGCTCGCGGTGCATCGCTGGCTCGATCGCTTCAAGAATTCGGCCGTCACAAGCCTTCCGGTCATCACTCTTGACAATCTCTCCCGCGGGCAAACGGTCTCTTTTGTCAAACTAGACATCGAAGGCATGGAGCTCGATGCACTCCGCGGCGGCCACGAACTCATTGTCCGATGCCGCCCCGTCATTTTCTTCGAACAAAACAGCACGGCACGTTTATCGGAGACCTATGATTATTTGAGCGGTATTGGATACCAAATGTTCTGGCTGGAGACCCAACCATTCAATCGCAACAATTTCCGAGGAGAGCGCGAAAACATCTGGTGGCGAACCGAGACCGGTATATTGGCGCTGCCGGAGAACCTTTCGCCACCTCCGGGCCTCATCCCCGTAAAGGGCGATGAAGTTATCGTTCCCGACAGGTTGAATGCACGTGACGGGGTAGCGGTAGTGGACACAGCACTCACATGATCAAGGACTATGTCAAGAGCGAGGTATGAAGTCTGATCTGCCACAGCTTCCTGGACATCTTTATTTCAAAATCGAAGAAATTATCCGACGGACTGCGATCCATATTTTTGCGATTTCCGGAGAGCATGGCAACCAAACACGCCATCAGCCAGTTCGTGTTTCGTCTGCGACCTGAACGCGCATACGGATGAAGAGGATTATTCCCGATGGCGGCGCTTTCCGAACCCATACGCTTGGTCATTTGGGACCTCGATGAAACATTCTGGGACGGGACGCTAACGGAAGGCGGCCTTCGATATAATTCTGCAAATCACGACATCGTTGTCGCGCTTGCTCAGCGCGGCATCATGAGTTCCATTTGCTCGAAGAACGACATCGATAACGTTCGTTCTGTTCTTGAAGAGCATGGCATTTGGAAATACTTCATCTTCCCGAGCATCACCTGGGAGCCCAAAGGACAAAGGCTGGCTTCCATTATCGAGGCGGTTCAGCTCCGGCCCGAAACCGTGATGTTCATCGACGACAATGCGCTCAATCTTGCGGAGGCCAAGCACTACGCACCAGAAATTCAAACGGCCGACGCCCCGTTTATTGCGACGCTGCTCACTGATCCGCGGTTCGTAGGCAAGGACGATTTGGGTCTCACTCGACTGGCACAGTACAAGGTACTCGAAACGCGCAAAGTTGATCAGCTGGCGGCCGGCAGCGACAACCGAGCCTTTCTGAAGACCAGCGATATAAAGATAACCATCGATTACGATGTTGATACCCACATTGATCGCGCCATCGAGCTTGTCAATCGCACGAACCAGCTCAACTTTACCAAGAAAAGACTGCCCGAAGACGCAGAAAACGCCAGGAAAGAACTGCGCGACCTTGTCTCTCGCTATGATGCCTTTGCCGGCCTGATAAAGGTCAGAGACCGTTACGGGGACTATGGCCACGTTGGCTTTTTTGTACTCTTGGGCGTCCACAAACGCTCCACTCTCCTTCACTTCTGCTTTTCCTGCCGTACCCTGAACATGGGCATTGAATCCTGGGTCTATCGGTGGCTCGGGCGTCCCAAGCTTCAAACGGTGGGTGAGACGCTTACAGATGTTGTTAATGACACTCAGCCGATCGATTGGATCACCGTGATGAGTGGATCGGGCGCCACTGAGACCAAACCAGCAAAGAAAATAATAGACCGGCTTGTTCTGCGCGGCGGGTGCGACCTTGGAGCCTTGTCCCATTACCTCGCGCATCTTGCCGAAGAGCAGTACATCGAGATCAACAGTGCCCGGGACGATCGCCAGTTTCGGATCGATCATTCAGCTTTTCTGCGTTTCAGCACTGACGGCATCGGGCCACAGGAGCAGGAAACGCTGGAGAAGCTCGGTTACATTCGCGCCGACTGGGAGTCGGGTTTGGCCGCCCCCTTCGCGCCGGGCGCGAAGGTCGTCTGGATACTGAGTTTCTGGATCGATTCCTTTGCGGTTCTTTACAAGCACCGCGATTTAGGCACTGTTGTGCCCTTTTCCATGCCGAAAAGTCCCCACGTACTTGATGATGTTACGACCTTGCCGACGGAAAAAGTCAACGAGCTTCTCACGACCGAAGGCCACCGCTCCGCTTTCGATGCGCTCAAGCAGGACTACGTTTCTACCGGCAAAACGACCGAGGAAATGCTCCGATCGGCACTGCGCAAGCTCCTTGATAAGGCTGGATCAAATACGCAAATGTTTGTGATGCTCGGCCCCGAATCCTGGAAAGATGCGCGCACCGGAAACGTATTGCCTCGACCGGCAGAGACCGCCGTCAACCGGTGGATACGCGCCGAACTCGGCGACAATCCTCAAGTACATTTCATAGAAATTACGGACTTCGCGGACCCTGATATTTCCAGGACAGAAGCCCTGCATTTTGATCGGTTTGTCTATAAGAAAGTAGCAGACACGATCCGTGCTTCTATTCAGCAGCGATTTGAAATTGACCCTCTGCCGATCTCACGCGAGAGCGTGATTGACGTAGCCTCACCTCGGCTACCGGCCTTTGCTTCACAGGACGATGTTTCCGCTGCTCGCCCGCCGTTAAATAGTCGACGACCGGAGGTTCGGCCAAATGACCCTAGATCGCCGGTTCATTCGCTCTAACCTTCACATGCTCATTTTCCACAATTAACGAGCTATCGAGCATTTCAAGAAATCGTACAGCTGGCTCGTCCAGTCTGCGAATGCAGAAGTCCGCGTACTTTGCTATTCGATCTTCAAGAAACCGGCTTAACAAGTTGAATAAGTCTTTTTCGCCGGTTTGCTCGGCACTACTCAGCCACACTTGGTCAAATCGTTCGTTTATCGAACCTCTCACCGAATCGATCTCGTGGGAATTTATGTCCTCGTTCTGCAGCAGCGCTTCGATTTTGCAGATTTGTCCAAGTACCGACGCATAGGCCAGTGGGCGGGATGGGGTTATATTTTCGAAGCGTTCCTTTTCGTTGCATGGCTGGCCCGAGACCAATTCTAGGAATGTCGCGTTCAGGCAAGACTCTTTCTTTGCAAGGTTGTAGTTTAAAAAATTAACCGGAAAGGGAAGGTCGTAGTGGGCCTTGAGCATCCGGACGATCCAGAAGGCCAAACCCAGATTGCCGTACGTGATACCGCCGTTGTAGAGCAATTGAGTCGCATGCGATTTGATGAACGAACGCAAATCTCTGTACACTACAATGAATTCGACTGACCCTTCGAATATATCTTCGAAGTATCGAACGAACTCCCTAAATTCCTCCGGATTTTCCGCGATCTCGAAGAACCGCTCACACGAAAAAACGACCTTTTTTGCATTTACGTCGGCGGCAGCTCGACGGCGCGTGACCAACAGGTCGCGGACAAGCGACGTTCGCGCTGCCTTGTGGGCGCAATAGATATCGAAGTCGTTTTTAAATCGGAGATCCAGCGGACCGTAATAGATCCCGTAGCCACGAAGCCAATCCTGCTCGCGCGCCGCAAGACTCAATTGAATCGCGGTCGAACCAGCCTTTGGCATGCCGACGTGCACGAACGCTCGCATAAAACCTCGCAGGAGCTAATACGCCGCATTTTTGATTTATTGCGGCGCGCGTTTCCCAAGTATTGACAGCGCTCGCGGAGACCATGATTTCGCCAAGGCAATCAACCAACCTTTAACGCAGCAGGCACAGTCAAGGGCTATTTGTTCGATTATTGTAGTTATCAAGTCGGCGCCACGAGACGCCAGTCGCCGCAATTTCTAGAGCCGAGGGTGCGCTGTCCGGATACACATGCGATCGAAGCTCGGCCTTCACGGGCTCCGCCATACTTCCGGCTGCTACGCAGTCCTTTATAATCCGGGAGTTCTCTACTTCGATCTTTCGCTCGTCAGACTTCGACCATCCGTACATGCAGGAGTAAGCTATGCGGCTTAGCGAGAAACTCCCCGCACTGTTTCTGTCCACCGTCGCGTTTGGCGCTTTAGTGTGGACTTTCGGTGACTCGCTTTCCGCGACTGGGTCGGCGTTAGCGCAGAATCTCTCCGATAGCCTCGGAACGCCCGAATCAGGTACGTCGAGGCCTCCACTACGTTTTGCCCAATCACCATCGACCATGAAACCGGAACCGGCCGATAAAGCTGCACAGCACGCTGGCCGGCAGGAGCGGACGAGCCTTACCGCATACCCCAAATTTGAAAATGCCTGTGTCGACGTGACAGACGGCTACGAGAAATTGCCGGGGCAAGGCGAAAAATTATTTCCGGTGTTCAGAGCCTATCAGGGGTCTTGTGGCGCGGGCAAAAAGTCAAAACCGCTGGTTTTCGGCGTCACTCACGAGAACGATCATAACAATCACAATGGCGCGGCCAATTACAGTCAGAATATCTCTGCGTACATGGGCGACTTCGATCCAAAGACCGATCTCGGGCAATGGCTCGATCTCCAGCTCGTCAATGCGAACACACCTCCAATCGTCAAGCTTAAGCTTGATACAGCGGATTTCAAGAAGACCAACGTAACCGGTTGGCCTATCCAATTCGGGCATATGTTCATCGGACTCAACGACGGTACGATAGCCACTTCGCTCGACAAACCGATCTACGTTGAGTTTGAAATCAAGGTTGAAACGAAACCCATTTCACAGCGGGCTGGATACAGCGGCCGGCGGGTTATGGTCGGAGCGATCGGAAGCTGGGATGAGGAACCTCCACGTACGAATAGACAGCATTTTCTTGAGGTCGATCTGGTTCAATCCGAGGGATATTCGGTGTCGTACAACGAACAGCTCAAGCCACTTTGTCACGACATACCGTATGATCGTTGCTTTTACAGCAACGGCCCCTACGCTGAGGGTCGGGAAGTTCGATATGAAACGGTCCTGCGCGAGCCGCATATGCCCGACACCACTAAGGGATGGGTGCGGGTCCGAATTCCACTCTCGGATCTATTTCACAGATTGAAATGGGTATCCCCACCGGGCGATTGGACAAAAGCGCAGTTGACTGGCCTCTACATCGGAATTGAGTCAACCGGCGAAACGTCGACCGAGATTGAGGTACGCAATTACGAGGTTTATCGGTAATTCCGTGCTCCACGCTGACCTGACGCTGGCGGCCAACACTCCCAGCAATCTTCGATCATTTCAGTAAATGGTCAAACTCTAGGACGCCGCAACGGTGTGGTGCCACACCGATATGATGCACGGCGCGCCTCTCATACCTGGATTTGTCTCTATGGCCTTTCATGTCGTGAAGGGGCAAGAGACGGCCGTCAAACCTTCCCAAGAGTGCATTGCATTTGATTTAAGGTGCTAAAATCCTCGACGGAGAAAATGATTAACAAGTCCTCAAATCTATCTGTTGACAAGCGGCAGCACATTCATGAGTTTCCCTCTCAACGACACCTAGATTTAGCTCCTCAGCGGCCGGAATTCCGGGCCGGTTTGCGTGCTGGTGAGCCGCAAGCACTCGTTTAAACGGCTGTTAATTTCGATGGTTCAAAAGCATCGCAACACCAGGAGCGACGATGCGTATTGTGCTGGTCAACCCCAGCCGCGCGGTGCAGCGGGCAATGCGGGATCTCATTGCCCAGGGCGGCCACGAGGTGCTTTCATTCTATGAAGGCCAAAAGGCGCTTGAGTGTATAAAGGCCGATACGGACGTTAGGGCGCTCATTACCAGCGTGCAGTTGCCGGACATCTCCGGGCTTGAGGTGTGCTCCGTCGCACGAAGGCTCATCGGATCCCGGAGACCCCTCTTCATCATCGTCATGTCATCAACCGAGGATTTCGGGCTCGTTGTCAAAGCGCTCGACAACGGCGCCGACGATTTCATCCCCAAGCCACCGATGGTGGAAGAACTCCGCGCTCGCCTGCGCGCCGCTGATCGCCTGACGAGCATGCAAAACGAACTCATCAAATATGCAACCACGGACTCGCTGACGGGGTTGCTGAACCGCCGGGCCTTTCTCGAAGACGCGGGAGAAGCATGCGCAGGCGCGAGCGTCGACAATCCGATCTCAACCATCCTGTTCGACATTGACCATTTCAAAAGTATCAATGATGGCTACGGACACGAGGCCGGCGACATCGTGCTCGCCACCGTCGGCACCGCCGCGAAGATGGTGGCCAATGGAAGCGTTGGCCGGCTTGGCGGCGAGGAGTTTTGCGTTCTCGAGCGCTGCGACCTCGAAGATGCCGTCGAGCTCGCCGAGTCGCTGCGAAATTCCATCAAAAGCCTGAAATTTTCCAAGTGCGATCTCGGCAGCGTCACGTGCAGTTTCGGTGTCGCTGAGTGGGAGCAAGGCGATACCATCGATCGCTTGCTGAGACGGGCCGATATGGCCATGTATGAGGCAAAGAGCACCGGGCGCGATCGCGTCATCGCGACTGATCAGTTTGCACTCACAGGTCTGCGGGACGGACGCCGTGAGATTATTGCCGCGGCGAAACGGGCGGCAGGATAACCCCTGTCGCTTAGGTCGCGTGCGACGGACCGGATTAACTGATAGTTCTTTCAGGAACTTCCGGGTGCGGTGACTTGCCTCAAATTCGGGCATTCTGCCTATTCTAAGAGAGGAAATTTAATCTGGCCGTCGCGCTTCACATCGGAATATCGTTGTGTTGTTGATTCGGGCTGGCCTGCCGGGGGCCTCAACAAAGGAGTGCCTTGGCATGTGCGACTATAGCCTTCACAACGTGGCGTCGCGACCAGCAAAAGTCGGCGACAAACTGACAACCCGTAATTTCGGCGCCGGCACGCGTGGGTTTTCGGCACCCGAAGACCCCAACACCGCGGTTTGTGTTCTTCCAGGGACGGAGCTTGCATTCAGGCAAGCGGTGACTTTGGCTACAGCCGAAAGTCCATCGGGAGATACAGCGGCCGGCAGTCGCGTGGCGATCTTTCGCCAAGTCAACAAAGACCAGCCGCTGACCCATCACGATGCCCTCGAATTAGCGGACGGGCGCATTGTTCCACTGACGATGCTCTGCGAAGGTCAGGAAGCGACTGTCCTCCAGCTTCCGGCACAGCCCGTAACCGAGGTGGAAAAAGAGGCGCAAACGCGGACTGCTTACGCCGGCTGAAGTCCGCGGTCGACAGAACGTGAGGCCGCTTTGCTCGAGCGGCCTCATAGTATGCTCGAACCCTGACAAACCAGGCAACGATGCGCTTTGCTGCGGGATCTAGGACGGCGACTGGGAACTCGGCGTAGCCTGAATCACTTGCGAACCATCGCAGCGATCCATAGGATAATGCCACCTCACGCAGGCGCCCAATGATCAAGCGTATCTCGATTGCGGCCTTCGTTTTCACCTTCATCTTAGGCACCATTTCCGCCTATGCGCAGAACACTGCGGCTCCCTGCAGCGCATTTCAGAAACAACCGGATGGGAAATGGAAGGCCTTAAGGCCCATCAACATCCAAACCGACAAGGGAAGCGCGATGGTAAGCCCGGGGACCATCATCAGCCCTGGAACCGTTGTCGCGGGCGCTGATGTCTACGCCGCTCTGCAGCAGAGCTGTCATTAGGCGTATCTGCAAAGGAGTGGACCAATTGGTTCGATGCGGCGCGATGCGCCGCGATCCATGTGGAGCAGTTTTCGCTCTACGATGGCTCGATTTTTGAGCCAGGCCGAAAAGGCGCTATGATACGCCGTGTTCGGGGGACACTTGGTTCAACGCGTCAGCCAATCAGGGGGCACGCCATGCGTCTCAAACTTACATTGACCATCGTGGCTTTGGGAGTTTTCAACGTTCCAGCGTTCTCGCAAGGGTTCACTGGCACACTCGCCAAGGTCAAGGACACGGGCACGATCACGCTCGGCCACCGTGAATCGTCAGTGCCGTTTTCCTACTACGACGATAACCAGAAGGTCATCGGCTACGCGATGGACCTCTGCTATCGGATCGTGGATGCGGTCAAGTCCGATCTGAAAATGGACAAGATCGACATCAAGCTCAATCCAGTCACTTCAGCGACCCGAATTCCTCTGATCGCCAACGGCACGGTCGATCTGGAGTGCGGGTCGACCACGAACAATTTGGAGCGCGAGAAGCAGGTCGCCTTCACCATCACCCATTTCGTCACCGCCAATACGTTCGTGTCGAAGAAATCGGCCAATCTCAAGACCGTGGACGACCTCAAGGGCAAGACCATCGTCTCCACCTCCGGCACCACCAACATCAAGCAGATCACCGAGATCGGGGCGCAACGGCATCTCGATCTCAACATCATCGCCGCCAACGATCATGCGGAGGCGTTCCTAATGGTGGAAACTGGTCGCGCGGCCGCCTTCGTCATGGACGACATCCTGCTTTACAGTCTTGTCGCCACGTCGAAGTCTCCGAACGACTATGTGATCTCGTCCGACCCGCTTTCCGTCGAGCCTTACGGCATCATGCTCCGCCGCGATGATCCGGCATTCAAAAAGGTCGTCGACGCAGAGATGGTCGCTACTTACAAGAGCGGCACCATCAATGCCATTTACGAGAAGTGGTTCCTTAAGCCGATCCCGCCCAAGGGCGTCAATCTCAATGTTCCGATGAGCGCCTCATTCAAGAAGGTCATCGCCGACCCGACCGATACCGGCGACCCGGCTTGGTATAAGTAAGTCGCGTCCCGTACGGGTTCCGAGCCCGTGAACTACCACTGGAACTGGGCGATCTTCTGGGAGCTTTCGCCTGACGGCGTCCACACCTATTTCACCACGCTTATGATCGGGACCTGGTGGACGCTGCTGACGTCGGCGTGCGCCTTCAGTCTTGCACTCGCATTTGGATCGCTGATCGGAGTACTTCGCACGTCGCCGTTCCCCTGGGCTATTCGGCTTGGCAACGTCTACGTTGAACTGTTCCGCAATGTCCCGCTGCTGGTGCAAATGTTCCTCTGGTACTTCGTGCTGCCAGAACTGTTGCCAAGCGTGGCCGGCGATTGGCTCAAGCAAATGCCCAATGCATCGTTCTACACGGCCGTCGTCGCGCTTGGGCTCTACATGTCGGCGCGGATCGCCGAACAGGTGCGCGCCGGAATCCTGAGCCTGCCCCGCGGCCAGCGGCTGGCCTCGCTGGCGCTCGGGCTGACGCTTCCGCAAACCTACACGTACGTCCTTTTGCCGATGACCTATCGGATACTGCTGCCGCCACTCACGTCGGAGCTGCTCAACACCATCAAGAACAGCGCCGTGGCACTCACCATCGGCTTGATGGAACTGACCGCTCGGGCCCGGGCGATGCAGGAATTCTCATTTCAGGTCTTCGAGGCTTTCACCGCGGCAACGATCATCTACATCGTCATCAATATGGTGGTCACGTTCGCCATGCGGCTGGTCGAGCGCCGAGTTGCGGTCCCGGGCTATCTCGGCTTCCGCACACCAGCTGCTGGGCGTTAGAGCGATGTTTTCCAACTTCGACTTCGAGGTAATCGTCCGCTCCCTGCCCTATCTGTTCTTCACGGGCATGACATTCACGCTGCTTCTGACCGCGCTCGCTACAATAATCGGTATTTTTGTCGGCACCCTTCTCGCGCTCATGCGCCTGTCGGGTATTGCGCTGCTCACCGTTCCGGCCGCCGCTTACGTGAACCTTATGCGCTCCGTGCCGTTCGTGCTGATGATCTTCTGGTTCTATTTCCTAGTGCCCTATATCGGCCAGTGGGTCACGTTTTCCACTCAACCAGTCAAGGTCGGCGCGTTCGCTTCCTGCTTGGTGACCTTTACGCTGTTCGAAGCAGCCTTCTTCTGTGAAATCATGCGCGCCGGCATCCAATCGATCCCGCGCAGCCAGGTAGCCGCGGCGCAGGCACTGGGCATGACCTACCCGGCGGTCATGGGTTACGTCGTCCTGCCACAAGCGTTCCGCAACATGGTGCCTGTGCTGCTCACTCAGACGATCGTGCTGTTTCAAGATACTTCTCTGGTCTACGTGATCTCGGTCACCGACTTTCTCGGAGCAGCCTCAAAGGTCGCCGAGCGCGATGGACGTCTGGTCGAGATGTATACGTTCGCGGCCTGCGTCTATTTCGTCATTTCGTTTGCCGCCTCGCGTGCCGTGCAAGACCTGCACCGTCGAATCGCGGTCATCCGATGAGCGTCATGGTCGACATCGCCGGCCTGTGCAAGTGGTATGGACCGACGCAAGTGCTGAAGGACTGCACAACAGCCATCGCGACGGCCGAGGTCGTCGTGGTCTGCGGTCCCTCAGGGTCGGGCAAATCAACCCTGATAAAGTGCGTCAACGGGCTGGAGCCGTTCCAGAAAGGCCGTATTGCCGTCGACGGGGTTTCGGTCGGCGATCCCAAGACCAACCTGCCTAAGCTCCGCGCGCGCATCGGTATGGTGTTCCAGCATTTTGAGCTGTTTCCCCACCTCTCCGTCATGCGCAATCTCACCCTGCCGCAA
This sequence comes from Xanthobacteraceae bacterium, assembly GCA_030039655.1. The sequence goes on from JASHVC010000547.1 coordinate 19,203, forward strand.
ATCAAGGTGCTTCACCGCAGCACCAACGAAGCTACGCAGAAGGGCATGGCACTACTCGAGCGCGTGGGACTCTCCGCGCACGCGGGCAAATTTCCCGGTGAGCTTTCCGGCGGCCAGCAGCAACGTGTCGCCATCGCCCGCGCGCTTGCCATGGACCCGATCGCCATGTTGTTCGACGAGCCCACCTCGGCGCTTGATCCGGAGATGATCCAGGAAGTCCTCGACGTCATGGTAGCTCTGACCAAGGATGGAATGACCATGATCGTCGTGACCCACGAGATGGGTTTTGCCCGCAAGGTCGCTCATCGGGTCGTGTTCATGGACAAGGGCGAAATCGTCGAAGACGCGCCGACGGCCGATTTCTTCGCCAAGCCACGCAGCGAGCGCACCCAGCTGTTCCTGTCAAAGATATTGCAGCACTGAGTTTTAGCCTGAAATTGTCTGCTTCGGCCGTGTAGCAGAAAAGCCACACTGAAGCAAAATCGCTTAAGGGGGCTCGCCGCTCGTATCGAGCCACGGTCCAGCCTTAATTGCTCATTGAGATTTCGGTGCGGCCACGGGAATTGCGTAACATGTCTTCCAGTTGCTGTGCGGAATGTATTTCCGGTCATGTTTTGATCGCGTCCCGGCTTACTGCCGTAGCGGTGATCGCCGCGGGGCTCGGAGCCTGTGCTCAGTCCTCTGTTATCGCTAATAAATCCGCGTTGCACACCTCGACGGCATCTGGCGGCGGTTACGCGCTCGCAAGCTTCTATTCCCATGGGCGCCAGACCGCGAGCGGCGAGAAATTCGATCCGCACGACCTGACCGCCGCGCACCGCACATTGCCGTTCGGCACGCGGGTCCGCGTCACCAGCCTCGCCACCGGGCGATCTGTGACGGTTCGCGTCAACGATCGTGGCCCGTATGTCCGAGGACGAGCCATCGACGTCTCATCCTCCGCGGCCAAAATGTTGGGAATAACAAGGCAGGGTGTGGCAAAAGTGAAACTAGATGTTGTTCAGTAATTAAGTAGACACGCGATTCAGGTGGTGTGTGGCACCAGCGCTACAGCTATTTTGCCCGCCGTTTGTTATGGTCCGAATCAATCAAGAACGTCCACGGGCAGGTTATTAGCCATGCTTGCTTACGCGGTGAGGGAAGGCAGAGTTTTTTGGCTGAAGCCGGCGGAATGGTCGGTATTAGCCATCGGTGTGACGCTCTGCGGATTAGTAACGCTATTTCTCTAAAACCTGGATCCAGCGCATTCCATAGCAGCGCTCGACTGCGATATGGGCGCTCAGATTTTTCGCGCAAGTCCTTCACAACAGCGCTGCTGTCGTTGCGTAGCTGCGCCCTGCAAAAACCCCAGCTCAGTGCGCGGAGGTCGACTAGACTGCTCCACTTCGGGCCAGCGCCTGCGTCAGCGCCAATTTGAAACCCGTAGGAAATGTGAAGCCCGTGGCCAGCAATTTGGCGTTCGTGAACGTCAACATGCCGAGCGGATAGCGGAAGGTTAGACCACCACACTTCACAAGGCTGTTCGCCATATCAAACATGACTGGAATTTCGGCGCCTACCTTGTATTGAGGATCAGTCGTAGCCGTGTAGGCCGCAGCGAGAAGATCGCGGTATGTTCCACAGTCAAGGTCGCATATATTAAACGCGTCGACGCGCTGACGGGGCCCCGCGGCACTAAGGCCGCGCACAACCAGGTGCGCAATCGCGGCCGCGGCATCCGGTGCATAGATGTATTGGGTCCGGCGATAGGCAGCGAACAGCTTGCGGAAGGGCGTCCAGCTACGCGCCTCGAGCAATCGGTCGAGATCTGCGACGATCGTCGGGCGATAGAAATCAACATTGAATGCAGGCTGAGCCTCACGAATGGCGAGTTCACCGAGCGCCTTTGTGCGCGCGTATTCGCGCATACTCAGCCGGGCGTTGAATTGACGCGCGATGGGCGAATGCGGATCGAGGAGCTTGGTCGTCTCATCGACTGTCCGTCGTCGCGGCGAGCCATAGACCACTATTGAACTGGCGTAGCCAAAATAACGCACACCGGTGGAGTTGGCAGCGCCGATAAGCGCGCGTGTCGCATCAACGTTGACGCGATCCATCCACGCGACATTTGCCAATTCCGCTGCCAGATGGACCACCGCATCACATCCAGCGACCAAGCCGGAAAAATCCAGACTCTCAACAAAGTTCATCTGGCGCCAATCGACGCCTTGCGCTTGTCCGGGCCGCCTACTGTATTGCCCTCGAACGACGAAGCCGCGCCGCTGCAAGGCGGGCACGACGAACCGGCCCAACTCGCCCGTTGCGCCCGTCACTAGAATCGTTGAACTCATTTTGGTGGCTTTCTCGCCGCGAAGCTTAACGTGAGAGATCGGTCTTGATCTTATCGGCAAGCCGTATGGCGAGTGTGACGATCATTAAGGTTGGATTGGCATGCCCACTGGTGGGAAACACCGAGGCGCCCGCTATGTAGAGTCCGGCGACACCGTGCACTTTGCAGTTTGCATCAACAACACCGAGCTTGGGGTCGTCCGACATGCGCGTGGTCCCGGCCGTATGCCCCATATCGATAATAACGCTGTCCTCAGCGCGGTCTCGGGCGATCCAATCGTCCAGGAGCGGCGCAGGCAATCCGACACGCGAAAACTCCGACGCTAAGAGATGCCCGAGGCGAATGAGAGATTGGCGCGCTCTGTCATCGATGTGCCAATTCGCCTGCGGAAGCGGAACGCCAAGCGCATCAGTCCTGTCGGATAGTGAAATCCGGCTTTGCGGATCGGGGGCCTGCTCGCAAATGCCGTCAACGACTACGCCCGTAAGCTTATGGGGTAATCCACGATCTTGATATTCCTGCACGACGAAATTGGCATTGTGCCAAATCATGGCATCGACGATGTAACCCTTTAAGCGCTGCGGGATCGCGTTGGACGCAAAGAGACGCATACTCAATCCTTTTGCGAGCAGTCCAGGACTGCGAGCAACACAGAACAGGTCGGACAGCGGTCTTTCCGAGTTTGCGCGCAATAATCGCTTTAAGGCATCCCAGGGGTCATCCAAAGCACGTTCTTCGAGCATGTACGCCGCGCAATGCATCAGGCCCTCTTGCTCCTGCAGTTGCGCACTCGGAACGAGGCCATGCACGTACATGTGCGAGCGACCGCGATGCTTGACGCCATAAAAACCGAATCGCCTTACGATGGCGCCACAATCCTCCATCTTGAAACGGCCAATGCGACTGCTGGGGTGATCCATGAGAAAGCGGCCGACAACATCATATTGGTTACCCAGCCCGTTGGGATGGACACGCCTGGAAACTAGCAGCAAACGTGGATTTTCGATGGCGCTCGCGGCTAGCACTGCAGCTTTTGCTCGCACCTGCGAGCGCACGCCGTCAATGGTCGAAACCTCCAAGCTCGTAAAGGCCGTCCCTTCGTCATTTGTCTCAATTCGCGTAACGGTCGCATTTAGCAACACCTGCACATTGGCTGCATCGGCAATCACGAACTCCCGGCCAAAGCGCATGAGATCTAGCTTGTCGATCCGTGATCGGGCGAACTGCCAAAAGAACGACTTCAGCAACCTCGAATCAAACTGCGGCTGCGGTGGGTCAACCCCCATGAGATTCCACAGACGTTCGTCGTAACAATTGGGTCCGAGATTAAGCACCTCACCGGCGCGATCTAAATATTTACTGAGCGTCTCGCGACCGAATGGCCAACCCGAATGTGGCACCCACGGACGCACAGCAAAGTCGACATCTTCGAACGCAGCAGACTTGCCTGCCCACGCTTGGGTGGCACCGCCGAGAACCCGACAACGCACCCCAAACGCCTGGGATTCGTTTGACCAGGAACTGGAGTTAGCGCCATGAAAGTCGATACGCTTGCGCGCTTGCGCGGCACCTTTTGGCTCACCTATGCTCTCAACGCTGTTGAGGGCGGAAAATCTTGGGTGTTCTTCCAACAGCCCGCTTTCGAGAACCAGGACACGGGTCTGCGTTCCAAAGAACTCGCGCGCGATCGTCAGGCCTGCCGGGCCGCCACCGACGATCACGAGGTCGGTATCCAGAATCGCACCGGCGCCGACGGCACTGAGATCTTCGACCTTCAGGGTGCTACTCCGCGCTACTCTCGTTAATCCAACGCCAATTTACTTCGCGAAAATATCAGAGCAAGCGCATAGGCTCTCATTATTTTCCTGACGCGTCGCCGGATGGCTCATCGAGTCTCTTTTCGTTCAATTCCACATTGTGCCAGGAGCCCAAGAGCATCTACACAAATTCGGTCATTTCCCCTCGATATCGACTTTAAGATAGTGGGGGATACCATGTTCCCTCAGTATGTCGGCCAAGGGAACGATCTGCACCGGAAACGGCACGTGCCTTGTGCATCCCGTGACGCAACCTCTTTGTTGAAACAGCTCCATTCTGGGCAGTCGGAAATCCAAAAAGCAGCCGTCGTACGCCCTGCTTCGGCGATCCCGGCGTTGATGAGCACAAACCGCTCTTGCTCTACTTATTGCGCAAATTTATTTTTGGCTTTTTCGATCATGACCGGATTGGCATCTATGCCAACTACGGTGTAGCCGCGATGAACGTAGTAGGCCGTATCGCTGCCGTCGAACAATCCGACGCCGTAAATGAGATCATTTCTTGCAGCCGCCATATGACGCCTTTGCAAAAGTGGGATATGGCAAAGTGAACTATGTTACGGGCTATCGACAATCCGCTGGTGCGGCGCGGACCGCCTCAAGGCGCAAGTAGACGTCGAATGGGATTAATCAATCCCCGAGACTAACCCGGTTAGTGGATCGCCATGGCGGGCGCAACGGCAAGGTCGTGCTCAGCCTCCGCAATACCCTGGGCAGCCGCCCGTTCGAGCCATTGGCGTCCTTCTGTCGGATCGAGATCGCCGGCAGCACCGCTCATGAGATATCGGCCCAGCATCATTTGCGCGTGGCCGTGGCCGTGCTCAGCAGCAGCGCGAAACCAGCGCTGCGCGGCACCGCGGTCGACAGGTAGACCGTGCCCGCCGGCGCGGAGCGCGCCCAGCGCGAACATGGCACCGCTGTGGCCCTTCTGGGCCGCGTTCTCGAACAGCTTCAGCGCCTCTGTCGGAGAAGACGGACCGCCGCGACCATTCAACATCATCTCCGCAAGTGCGACTTCGCCATCGGCGAGGCCCGCTTCAGCGGCCCGCATGAACCACGTCCGTGCCGTTTTGAGGTCGGGTTCAACTCCGCGCCCTTCAGCGAGCATGCGGCCATAAATGTATTGCGCTTCGGGCACGCCCTCGGCGGCGTTGCGCAGCCAACGCGCTGCTTCTTGATCGTCGCGCTCGACGCCGACGCCCTTGGCGAGGCACATCCCGATATTGAACGCCCCGACAAGATCGCCGGCTAGGGCTGAATCAGCAAACCATCGCGCGACCTTCGCGGGATCGTCCGTCTCCCCTCCCCCATGCGCAACAAGGTTTGCCAAGTCGACCTGGGATGCCGCATCTCCTGCTTCGGCGGAACGGCGCAGCCAGCGTGCCGCTTCATCCTTGTCCTGCGTCTGTCCTGCGCCGGTCAGATAAAGCGACGCCAGGGCGCGCGCTGCGCCAGCGTGGCCTCCCTCCGCAGCTCGGCGATACCATGTAGCCGCCTCGGCGTAGTTCGGTGGCAACGGACCGCCACGGGCGTACAGATCGCCGACCATAGCAGCGGACTGCGCATCGCCTGCGAGCGCGGCGCGGCGCAGCCAGGATTCGCCCGCCGCGAGATCTTGCTCAACGCCCTTGCCCTCCATGAGGGCGAGGCCCCAACGGGCCTGAGCTGAACGTTGACCGCGCTCGGCGGCCTCCCGATAGAACTGCGCGGCCTCGGCTGCGTCGGATTTGATCCCAGGCGCGCCGGCCTCGACCAGGACGGCAAGCAGAAACATCGCGGTCGGCAGCCCGCCGTCGGACGCTCGACGCAGCTCTTCAGCAACCCGGCGCCATTTTCGCGGATTCTCCTCCTGCCGCATCAGCGAAATCGCATACCCGAGATGACCCTGTGCGCATCCCGCGGCAGCCGAACGCTCGTAGCACCGATACGCCTCGTCGAAGTCGCGCATCGCTTCCGGGCCGTTCGTCAGGATGTAACCGAGCAAGGCCTGAGCCTGTGCGGATCCGGCCTCGGCCGCTCGCTGGGCCCACAACGCCGCAGATTCGAAATCGGGACCGGAGGACTCGGGTTCGTCGCTGGCAAACAATTGATCGACTTGCGACCCGCTCGCCGGCACGACACTCGTCTCGTTCGCAAAGCCTTGCAAATAGAAGGAACTCAACAGTACTTGAGCTTCGAGGTAGTCATGATCCGCGGCGCATTTGAGCCAACGAACGGCTTCCGATCTGCTGGACGGGACGCCGGAGCCTTCGAGATAGCACTGGGCCATCCCATACTCCGCTTCGGCAATGCCGGCCTTTGCGGCGCGCGCCAGCAGCGGAAAGGCCTCCGCCGCTCTACCAACATCGCGCAGATCCTTGGCTCGCTGCAGGGAGGCAGCCGGCGATCCGCGGCCGAAGAACTGACCTACTACGCCCATGGGCACACCTAATGCGGACACCGTTCCGACGCCCTGGCCTTATGGCTCGCGCAAAGCCTCATGAGCGACCGGGACCACCATACCAACGAGATAGCCGAGCACCGTGCGCTTGCCGACTTTGACGTCGGCGGTCACGGGCATCCCCGGTATCAGGTGGAAGCCATCGGGCACGTCATGAAGCGCGACCCGATCGATGGAAATCCGGGCGCGATAGAAGGGTTCGGCGGCTGTTGCTGAGAGCGGGACGTTGCTGGTCGGATTGCGAGCTTCTTCCTGCCCATTGAAACTGGTCGGACTGACAGTGCGAACCGTGCCGTAGGCCAAGCCGTATTGGGCATAGGGAAACGTATCAAACTTGACGACTACCGGATCTCCGACATGCACGAAACCGTTCTCATTGCCGGCAATGTTGCTCTCGACTTCCAGCTGCGCGTCTGTCGGCACCAACGTGATGAAGTGTTGACCCGACTGCAGCACCGAGCCAACCGAAACCTTGGCAACCGATTGGACGATGGCATCGCGGTCGCTGTGCAGTTCGACCAGCTGCTTGCGCAGCTGCGCCTTGCGCAACTGCTCGCGGGCGTCATTTAGTTTGCTGTTGGATTGAGCGAGCTTCTCCGAGGCGTCGGCGTGCCAACCCTGAATGTAGGCGTCGCGATCAGCGAGCAGCGCGGCCAAATCACGCTGCGCGGCCTCCCCAGTCTGCTGTGCGTCGGCTAGAGCGCGCGCCATCTCCGCGCGGACATCGCTGGCCTTTAACAGCTCAAGTTTGCTGCCGGCTTCCGTTTGTGCCAGCTGTTTGCGCATTTGCTCTACGGACTCGGCGACCTGGAGGCGCTCGCGATAGGCTGCCGCATCCGAGTTGGCTTTTGAGATCGTAGCGTTCAGCTCATCGACACGGTTTTTGTAGTTTTGCAGCTTCGCATCGAACTCGGCACTGCGATGACCATGGATGGAGGCCTGCAGCAGCCAATTGGGGTCGTCGCCGCTGTAATTGAAAGGCTTGCCATTGGCCTCGGCCTGCAAACGCGCAACTTCCGCTTCCAGCGTGGTGACCTGCGTGGCAAGCGTTGCCTGATCGGCTGCGGCAAATGTGGGATCGAGCCGCGCCAGCACTTGCCCGGCGCTTACTCGATCACCTTCCCGCACATCGATAGAGCGCACGATCGAGGTATCGAGCGGCTGCACGAGGATCGTCGGTGTCTCCGAGATTACTACTCCTCGCGCCGTCACCACCCGATCAACCGGAATGACGCCGGCCAAAAGGATCAGCAAGGCCACCATGCTGGTAATCATCCAGACTATACCGCGCGCCGAGCGCGGAACCGGCGCATTGACAATCGCGGTCGAAGGCCACTGAAACTCGAGGATGGCCGGCAGCGTCGGGTCCTTTGCCTGCGGTGAGTGCCAGACCGGAACAAGACTTCTCGACGACGAGCCAGCCGCGCTCATAGCGGGTTTCACGCGACCCAGGAGCTCCGAGATCGCTTCGCTGCCCCTGGCAAAATTTAACTTCGCCCATGCGCCGATCTGTTGAACGATCCGCGTGACATCGAGCTTCTTAGCTGCACGGACATTCTTGTTGCGATTCTGCGCAGTCGTCGGACCCGGGCGGGCATCTCTGCGAACGGGGCGACGCACAGACGACCCGGGCCGGCCGCCGGGGTCAAATTGATTGTTAGCTGCCACTTGTAAGCACCGGTGTATCGACCAGCTGAGGCTGGGCCCTCAGGTGACGGTTTTGCTGCGCCCAGAGCTGCCGATAGATTGCACAGCGTTCCAGCAGCACGCTGTGTTGCGCAAAATCAACAACCTTTCCGCCCTCCAGCACCAGGATCGCATCGCAGTCAGTCAGAAACGCCAAGCGGTGCGAGACCATGACCATGGTGCGGCCTTGGGCGATACGCTTGAGATTGTCGCTGACAATGACTTCGCTCTGCGGGTCCAAGGCGCTGGTCGCTTCGTCGAGG
>JASHVC010000548.1 GCA_030039655.1 Xanthobacteraceae bacterium
CGGCCTCGCTTGCATCGCGCCTTACGATGGCCTGGTCGACCAGTATCGCGGCTCGAACTATCACGGCGGCATCTACTGCTCGTACCGTTCGGTCTGGTACACATCGCTGCGCGCCGACAATCAGCACCGTCTCGCTGGCCGGCATGGCCGCCCGCCGATGAAATTTGATCTGGTTGGCGAGATCATCAATCATCCGCTCGACGACGAATTCTGGCGCGAGCGCTCGCCGTATTGGCGGCTCGACGAGATCAAGTGCCCGGTCCTGTCCATCGGCCATTGGGGCAAGATGGGTCTGCACCTGCGCGGCAATATTCTCGGCTACGAGGAAGTAAGGGCTCCAAAGAAGCTCGTGGTCACTGGCGCGCGCAACACGTTCGAAGCGCACCGCATGTTCGACCAGATCGAATTTCACGAAAAGGAATTGCTGCCGTTCTACGATCTCCATCTCAAAGGCGCCAACAACGGCTTCATGGACACCGAACCGGTGAAGCTGTTCGTTCGCGGCGCCAATGTTTGGCGTGCGCAGGAGGAATGGCCGCCGCAGCAGACGACTCCCGTGAGCTACTACCTCCGCAAAGGTCCGTCGGGCAGCGTGACATCGCTCAACGATGGCGGCCTCTCGGTCGAAAAGCCTGGAACGGACGAACCGTCAACGAGCTACACCTATCCGAACTGGGAGTGGGTCAATGGGGTTGCGGTAATCGGGCCGGACGGGCGCGTGGATCCGGTGCGACGTGTGCTTACGTTCGTGAGTCCGCCGCTTGAAGCCGATATGGAAGTGATTGGACCCATCGTGCTCAAGCTTTTTGCCGCATCGACCGCGATCGATACCCAATTCATCGTCAAACTGACCGACCAGCACCCGCAGGATTCCGCCGGGCGCGCCAAAGGCGGGCAGCCGGCCTACACGCTGGTATCAAAGGGCTGGCTCAAAGCTTCGCATCGGGAGAAGGACACGGCGCGCTCAACGCCACAGCGGCCGTTCTACACGCATACCAACCCGCAACCGCTGGCCCCCGGCGAAATCTACGAGTTCGATATCGAAGTGCTACCGATTGCTTATGCGTTCAAGAAGGGTCACCGCATCCGGCTAGAGCTTGCCAACGGCGACTCGCCGGCGACCGACGGTGTGTTTTCTCACCCCTATCATCCATCGCTCATGGGTACCGATACGATCCATCACAACAGCGCGCACGCGTCGTGCCTGATCCTGCCAGTCGCGCCTGCAAAATAGCGTGTCCCGGATTCGCTGCAGCGTGAAGTGATGGACCATTGGGCCGGCATCTTCGTGAGATATCGCTTCCGCAAATGCCCTCTCCCCTTGCGGGAGAGGGCGGCTCAGAGATTCAATAACAAGAATGGGTGAGGGGTCGAGGCTGCAATCCCTCACCCACCAGCGCGAGCTGAATGTCCTGCGCTGCCCTCTCCCGCAAGGGGAGAGGGCAAGACCGCTGCATCACGGACGCGGTCGTCACGCCCGCGCGTATCGTCCGCGATTGAAGAAGCGGTCCTTCTGGTCGTCGTTCGCGGTGTCGCGGTTCGATTTGATGGCGCCGACCTTGGCGAGTGCAGCCTTCACTGCGGGGCGCTCATCGATCGCCTTGAACCAGCGTGCGAGGTTGGGATTATCCTCCCACTTCACGCCCTGAATGTCGTGATTGCGCGTCCATGGGAATGTGGCGATGTCCGCAATCGTGTATTCGTCACCAGCGAGATACGGCACCTTGGCGAGCCGCTTTTCCATCACCTCGTAGAGCCGCTTCACTTCAGTCTGATGGCGAGACATCGAGTATGTGTGGTCCTTGTCCTTCGGTGCGAACATCTTGAAGTGTGTGAACTGGCCGAAGTTGGGGCCGATGCCCGAGGTCTGGAAGAACAGCCACTGCAGCACGTCGTATTTCTTTGCCATGTCCTTGGGCAGGAATTTGCCGGATTTCTCCGCGAGATACATGAGGATCGCGCCGGACTCGACCACCGTATAGGGCTTGCCGCCCGGCCCCTCGTTATCGACGATCGCCGGAATTTTCGAGTTGGGATTGATCTTGATGAAATCGGGACTGTATTGGTCGCCCTTCCACACGTCGATGAAATGCTCCTTGTAGGGCAGCTTCGTTTCCTCGAGCATGATGTAGATTTTCTGAACGTTCGGGCTGGTCAACGCATAAAGGTCGATCATGGCAATATCCTCCTTATCGTGATCTTGGTGGGGAAGCGGAAATTATCGAGCACCAATGCCTGCGGCAAGGCTTGTGAGAACGCGTGAATAGGCCGGGCGATCTTGTGTGGCATCATCGATGCCACCTAGGTTGACCCCGACGCGCCTATCGGCCATGGCCATTGCCGGAACGTGAAGGGAGAACGAAATGCCCTGTCGATTTCTGCGACGGTTTGCCGTTGTCTTCATCTGTGCTGCAATGGCCGCGTCGGGCACGGCGCACGCCGACGATTATCCGAACCACAGCGTTCGCTGGCTCGTCGGCTATCCACCGGGTGGATCGACGGACATCTGCGCGCGCCTGATCGGGCAATATCTGTCCGAGCACCTCGGCCAACAATTCGTCATCGAGAACAAGCCGGGCGCGGGCAACAATCTCGCCACCGAGCTCGCTGCTCATTCGCCGCCGGACGGCTACACGGTGTTTCTGGTCAATCCCGCGAACACCATCAACGCGTCGCTCTACAAGAACCTGTCGTTCAATTTCATCCAGGACATGGCACCGGTCGGCGGCTTCATCCGTGTGCCGAACGTGATGGAAGTCAATCCTGCGGTGCCCGCGAAAACCGTCGCCGAGTTTATTGCCTACGCCAAGGCCAATCCGGGAAAGATCAACATGGCGTCGTCTGGCGTCGGCACCTCGGTGCATCTGTCGGGCGCGCTGTTCATGATGATGACGGGCGTCAATCTCGTGCACGTGCCTTATCGCGGCGCGGCCCCCGCGCTGACCGATATGTTGGGCGGCCAGGTGCAGGTGATGTTCGACAATCTGCCGTCGTCGATCGCCCACATTCAAGCGGGGCGGCTTCGGGCGCTCGCGGTGACGACAGCGACACGTGCTAAGGCGCTGCCGGACGTGCCAACCGTTGGCGAGACAGTGCCAGGCTATGAAGCCAGCGCCTTCTTTGGCATGGCGGTGCCGAAGGGCACGCCGCGCGAGATCATCGACAAACTCAACCGCACCATCAATCAGGCGCTCGCCGACCCGGCGATGCAGACGAAACTCGCTGAACTAGGCGGAACAAATATTGCCGGCACGCCGGAGGATTTCGGCAAGATCGTCGTCGAGGAAACCGACAAGTGGGCCAAGGTGGTCAAGGCCACCGGCGCGACCGCGGAGTAAGGCGTGGCTTCGCAAAGCAAAAAGTCGTCCGAGAATCTGCGCTCCTATCGCTGGCTCGGCAAGAACGACCTGCGCTCATTCGGCCATCGCTCGCGGCTGCGCCAGTTTGGCTATGACCGCGACGACTGGGTCGGCAAGCCGGTGATCGGCATCATCAACACTTGGAGCGACATCAACGCGTGTCATGGCCATTTGCGGGCACGGGCCGAGGACGTGAAGCGCGGCGTGTATCAGGCCGGCGGTTTTCCCATCGAGCTGCCCGCCATGTCGCTCGCCGAACCGTTCGTCAAGCCGTCGACCATGCTCTACCGCAACTTCCTCGCCATGGAGTGCGAGGAGCTGCTGCGCAGCCATCCGATCGACGGCGCGGTGCTGATGGGCGGATGCGACAAGACCACACCCGGCTTGATCATGGGCGCGATCAGCATGGGAGTGCCGGCAATTTACGTTCCGGCCGGTCCTATGCTGCGCGGCAATTGGCGCGGCCACACGCTCGGCTCCGGCTCCGACGCCTGGAAGTATTGGGACGAAAAACGCGCAGGCCGCATCGGCGACGAAGAGTGGAACGAAATCGAGGGCGGCATTTCGCGCTCTTTCGGCACCTGCATGGTCATGGGCACGGCCGCGACCATGATGGCGATCACCGAGGCGCTGGGCTTTGCGTTGCCCGGCGCATCATCGATCCCGGCGCCTGACGCCAATCATCCGCGCATGTGCGCCGCCGCCGGCCGCCGCGCCGTCGAGATGGTGTGGGAGGATTTGACGCCGGACAAAATCCTCACACCCGCTGCTTTCGACAACGCCATCCGCGTGCATATGGCGCTCGGCGGCTCGACCAACGCCATCATCCACGTCATAGCACTCGCGCGCCGCGCCGGGATTGCGCTCGACATGGCCCGCTTCGACGCGATCTCGCGGCAAGTACCGGTCATCGCCAACATCACGCCATCTGGAAAATATCTGATGGAGGACTTCTTCTACGCCGGCGGCCTGCGCGCACTCATGGTGCAAATGAAAGACCTGCTCGATCTGTCGTGCATCACGGTCAACGGCCGCAACGTCGGCGAGAATATTTCGGGTGCTGGCGTGCATCTGTCTGACGTGATTCATTCGCTGACCGATCCGCTTTATCCAGAGGGCGCCACGGCGGTGCTCACCGGCAATCTCGCGCCGCGCGGCTGCGTGATGAAGCCCGCGGCTGCAGAAAAGCGCTTCCTGCATCACCGCGGCAAGGCGCTCGCGTTCGAAAACTACGACCACATGGCGCGCGAAGTCGATCGCGACGACCTCGATGTGACTCCCGATCATGTATTGGTGCTTAAGAATGGCGGGCCGAAAGGCGGACCCGGTATGCCCGAATGGGGCCAGCTGCCGATACCGAAGAAGCTCTTGAAGGCCGGCGTCCGCGACATGTTGCGCATCTCCGACGCGCGCATGAGCGGCACAAGCTACGGCGCCTGCATCCTGCACGTGGCGCCGGAAAGCTTTGTCGGCGGCCCGCTCGCCTTCGTGCAGACCGGCGATGAGATCGAAGTCGATGTGGATGCGCGCCGCATCCATCTGCACGTCGCCGACGAGGAGTTAGGGCGTCGCCGCGCGGCATGGAAGCAGCCGCCGCCCAAATATCCGCGAGGCTACGGGGCCATGTTCTCCCAACACATAGGCCAAGCCGACGAAGGGTGCGATTTCGATTTTTTGGAGGGTCAGGCGCCCATCGCGGAGCCGGAGATACATTGAACTCCCTCTCCCCGCGCGGCGGTGAGAGGTGGTGTTCATCCCGCCGGCAGCACCACCGCGCGGCATTCGCCGAAGCCGACGGGGACGTGGCCGGGCTTGGTGCAGAAGCCGCGGAAAATGATTTCGTCGTTGTCTTCGATGAAACCGCGTTGCTCGCCGCTCGGCAGCGCGATCGGCTCGCGTCCGCGCGCGGTGAGTTCGAGCAGGCTGCCCCAGCTGGATTTCTCCGGACCCGAGACCGTACCGGAACCGAACAGATCGCCGATGGAGAGATTGCAGCCGTTGCTGGTGTGGTGCGCGACCATCTGCGCCACGGTCCAGTACATCAGCGCGAACGACGTCTGGGTGACGCGATGAGGTGCAGTGCCGGCGCGGCGCATCATCTCGGTTGCGATGTAGGCTTCAAGCGTAATGTCTAGTCCGCCATTGGCGCGATCGTCCGCATCGTCAAGGTGGGGAAGGGGAGGCGGATCGCCCTGCGGGCGCGTGAACGCCGCGGTGCGGAACGGTGCCAGCGCCTCGGCGGTCACGACCCAGGGCGAAACACTGGTGGCGAAATTCTTTCCCAGGAACGGACCGAGCGGCTGATATTCCCACGCCTGCACATCACGCGCCGACCAGTCGTTGAGCAAACAGAAGCCGAAAATGTGCTCCGCGGCCTTGCCAACGGGGACGGGATCGCCGAGTTCGGACGGCATGCCGATATACATCCCGAGTTCAAGCTCGAAATCGAGATTGCGCGAGGGACCGTAGGTCGGCGCAGGATCGTTCGGGCCCTTGCGCTGGCCGCGCGGGCGCTTGAATGGCACGCCGCTCGGGATGATCGACGAGGTTCGGCTGTGGTAGGCGACCGGCACGTATTTGTAGTTCGGCATCAGCGGATTGTCGGGCCGAAACATGCGTCCCGCGTTGGTGGCGTGGAAGATCGAGGCAAAGAAATCGGTGAAATCGGGGATGACCGCGGGCAGGCCGACCTCCGCCTGCGCCATGGGCGTGAGATGCTGGCGCAGGCTCCGGTCGCCGTGATCGGCGCTCAAGGCGCGCGACAGTGCAAGGCGGATCGCCGACCAGGCTTGTGGCCCGAGCGCCATGAGATGATTGAGCCGCGGCGCCGCGCACACGTGCGCCGCTTCCGCGGCGATGCCGTCGAACGAATAGCCTGCCGCCGCCACATCAAGGATTTGGTCGCCGATCGCCACGCCCACGCGCGGCGGCAATCCAGGCCCTGGGCGAAAGACGCCGAAGGGTAGATTCTGAATCGGGAAGTCGGTGCCCGGCGCGTTGGCGCTGTCGACAAAACTTCGGCGCGTGGGATCGTGGGTTTCGTTGAGAGGAGTTGCCATTTTCCGTCATTGCCGGACTTGATCCGGCAATCCATGCTGAAGCGTCGAATTTCCAAGAGCGTTGCCGCAGGACCGCTGCAAGCGCATGCTCGCAATGGGTCGCTGGGTCAAGCCCGGCGGCGATGAATGAGGGGTTCATGGGGAGCGTAATCGGCGAGCTTGCGTCCTTTGTCACCGGAGCGAAGGCGTCGGCCCTGCCGGCGGTGGAGCGCGAGCGGCTTGCGCTGCATCTCACCGATACGGTGGTCGCGGCGCTCGCGGGCGCCTGCATTCCCGAGGGCAAGGCGCTGCGGAATTTCGGCGACGCTCAGGCTCTCGCCAACCGAATCGGACGGCGCGCGGCGGTCATTCGACTGACCGAGATCGACGATATTCATTTGCCGTCGTGCACTACGCCGAGCGCCGGAATCGTGCCGGTGGCGCTGACGCTCGCTGCCTCCGCGCAAAACTTCGACGCCGAGGAGATCGCCAGCGCGATCTGGGCTGGCACTGAGATCACGACCCGCATCGGCGTCGCGGCGGGCGGGCCGCAAATCCTTTATCGTGGCATCTGGCCGACCTATCTTGCGGCGCCGGTAGGGGCGGCCGCGGCGGCGGCGCGCTTGTTTGGACTGGACGAAGCACGTACCGGCCACGCGTTGTCGCTGGCCTTCATGCTCATGGCGGGCGGCGTCGGCCGCATTCACGGTGCGCCGTCCGGCCGCTGGTTCCTCTACGCGAATGCCGTGGCGGGGGGCGTCGCCGCCGCCGAAGCGGCGCGGGCGGGTTATCGCGGCGATCCGCAACTCCTGGACAAGAATTGGCTGGCGGACACTCATGGCATCACGCTCGACCGCGCGCGGATGACAGAGGGACTCGGTAAGGGCTCAGTGTATGGGGCGCTAAGCATTAAGCCGTTCTGCTCGGCCAAGCAGGCGATTGCTGCCGTGGAAGCGTTCCGGGCGATCGTGCGCGAGGAGAAGGTCGGCAACGATGCAATCACCAAAATACGGGTGCACGTGCCGCCCGCCTATGCGGGGATGATCG
>JASHVC010000549.1 GCA_030039655.1 Xanthobacteraceae bacterium
GGGCGGAGCTATCGGCTCCACGATTTTTCAGACTCTCGAAGCCACGAGATTGAACGCGCTTCTTATGACCGCAGCATCGCCGGCCATCACCTTGGCCCGTGACGCCAACACACCACGTCCGCAGACGGCCAATTTCACTAACGCGTCGCCACTATGCCAACCGGTGGCCGGTTATACGGCGTCAACGGATTTCTCGCTGGAAGGGCAGGTTTGCCGCATCATACAGGGCGATCATTTCTCTCCGCTCGTCGGCTCGATCTTCCCGGAACTCCTTGGATTTGTTTCAAAAGGTCGTGCCAAGGAGTTGGCTGCAAGCTTTCAGCACTCAGTGAAGGCGGAGAGCGAACCGGCTAGCGTAACGTTGGGGGCTCATTACACGGATCATTGGACGAGCAACAGTAAGGCACCCGCTCTGGTGCTCAATGGCACTTGGGTGGAGACCGGCTTTCGCGCGGTCTTCGCTCCTTTCCCGCTGCATGCGATCGACGATTCGCTGTATTCGTTTCTCGACCAGAGCATGCCGATGAATTCGGGTGAAAGTCTCATTGATGCCGCCGTGGTCAGCGCGCGCTTTCCGTTTGTCCTCCCGCCCTATTCGGTTGAGATCGAACCGACAGCAGGGGGCCAACAGGGCGCTGTCGTCGCCAACGAAACTCCGGAACGCTGGAATTTCGTCGACGGCGGATATTCGGATTCGTCGGGCGCGGCGACCGCGCTCTCAATGTACAAGGCGCTGCAAAGCGCCGCTCAGTCCCGCAACGTCGCCTTGCGCGTCATCCTGGTCACCAGCTCCGACCCAAAGCTTAAACCGAACGAAATCAACGGCACGACGTTTGCGGATATCATGGGACCGATGAACGCCATTCTCAGCGTCAGGAATGGATTGGCCAACGAAGCCGTAGCCCGCGCCTGCGATGGAGTGATGGGCCCGAGCCAAAGCAGCGGCGGGAGCAACGGTGGGGCCCAAAACAATTGCGAAGATCGGGCCAACAGAATCGACTCGGCACTGCAGATCGTCGGCATCGAGGACCAAAGCTACGGCTTATCGCTGGGCTGGAAGATTTCGCAGACGACCTTCAGCGTAGTGTCCTGGATGTTAGGTCAACCCAATCCTGCCGATGATGCCTTTTGCAATGGGGCGAAGGATGCGAGTAACGGTGGCTCTCAGACGGAAGCTACCTCTCAGAATGGACAAGTCATTGTGAACGAAGACGTGGTGCGAAGAAACTCTTGCGTGCTGTTATCCGTTCAACAGGCGCTTGGCTCAGCACAGGCGCCTGCTGGCGCGCCACCCGTTCAGCACGTCAATTAAAAAACGCGGCCGCATTGCGCCGGCGTGCCGCGAGGCGCTTTAGCAATCGTCCAAACAAAACCCTGACTGGCGCGGCGCCCCTGTCACGGTTTTCTCTTCGCCGGTTGGGTCGACCGCGCGACCCGTTCCAAGAGTTCGAGCGCTTCGGCCACCGAACGTTCACGCACGCGGCGCCGGCCGATCTTTCCATAAAGCCGCCGGCGCGCGATGCCTTTGTGGTTGCGACGGGCGGCGGCAAAATGAACGAGCCCAACCGGTTTTTGTTTAGTACCACCGCCCGGACCGGCAATGCCCGTGATCGCTACCGAAATATCGGCCTCTGAATTCTTCAGCGCACCGGCCGCCATGGCGGTGGCCGTTTCGGCGCTGACGGCGCCGTAGCGTTTCAGCGTCGAGGATGGAACGCCGAGCATCGATTCCTTTGCGGCGTTGGAATAAACCACGAAGCCGCGCTCGACGACATCAGAGGCGCCGCCAATCTCGGTCAGGGCCCCGGCCACGAGACCGCCGGTGCAGGATTCCGCCGTGGCGATCCGCAGTCCGCGCTCGCGGCACACATCAAGCAAGCGCCGCGCCGCGGCCAGCAACGTCGGGCCGATCATGCCCCGCTCCAGGGCAGGCGGACCGTCGCGGTCGCCATGGCGACGATGCCTTCGCCACGGCCGGTGAAGCCGAGCTTCTCACTGGTCGTTGCCTTGACGGCTACGCGATCGGGCGAAATTTCCGCGATCTCGGCAATGCGGGCGCGCATGGCATCGCGATGCGGCGACACGCGCGGCGCTTCACACACGATGGTCACATCGAGATTGCCAATCACGCCGCCGCGGGCGCGCACCCGCTCGCAGGCAAAGGCGAGAAAGCGGTCGGAAGAAGCGCCGCGCCACTGCGGGTCGCTGGGGGGAAAATGTTGGCCGATATCGCCTTCGGCGAGCGCGCCCAAGATGGCGTCCACCAGCGCATGCAGGGCGACATCGGCGTCGGAATGTCCGGTCACGCCTTGCCGGTGCGGGATCCGGACACCGCCGAGCATCACGTGATCGCCGTCGACGAAGGCGTGCACGTCGAAGCCGTTGCCGATGCGCACGTCGGCGAGTGCCGCGGCAGACAGGAGTTCGGCACGGGCAAAATCTTCATTGGTGGTGAGTTTCACGTTCCCTATATCGCCTTCGAACATGAGCACGCGATGCCCGGCCCATTCGGCGAGCGCTGCATCGTCAGTAAAATCCTCACGGCCCGCTGCCGCTGCGCGCTGATGGGCGTCGGCAATCAAAGCAAAAGCAAAAGCCTGCGGCGTCTGCACCATGCGAAGTTGGCTGCGATCAAGCGTTTCGGCCACCACGGCGGCCTGATCGATTTTCTTCACCGTGTCGGCGACAGCGATGCCAGGCACCGCGGCGCCGTACGTTCTGGCGGCTTCGATGGCGCGGCTGATGAGCGCGCCGCTCAAGAACGGACGCGCGGCGTCGTGAATAAGCACGATCTCCGGAGTGCGCGCCCGCAACGCTTGCAAGCCCGCGTGCACTGAATCCTGGCGGGTCGCACCTCCGGCGACTGGCTCCAGCAAGTTCTTCAAATCACCGCTGGCCGCGCGGAACAGATCCTCATCGTCGGGATGAATGACCGGGAGTACGAGGTCGACATGCGGATGAGACGCGAAAGCGGAAAGGCTCGGCCGAATCACCGGGATACCGGCAATCTTCCGATATTGCTTCGGAACGTCGCCGCCCGCTCGCTGGCCGCGCCCAGCCGCCACGACCACAGCCGCGACTATTCCCATCCGACTAGGCTCCTTTTCCGCTTTGCGGGGACCTTTATCGCATCTTCATTGGACGCGCGAAGGGGTCCCGGGATGCCGGGCCGCCCAACCGTTATCGCGCTGAGTGGACCGGGGCCGGGGGGCCCGCTCGCGGCGATCGGCGCCGTTTGCGGGCGTTTTGAGGTCAATTTCCCTTTCTCGGGCGTTGGTCAGGCGCTTTCCCGCACTCCCCAGCGATGTTCACAGATCAGCAATATTGCAGTGCAGCACTTGCACCGAGGGGCATTTTGGCTAAACTATATGCAGAGGCTTAGCCTCGCCTAATTCGTGTGCACATGTTCGGACAACCTAAACGAGCTGGCCCAGATGCCAAGAGGCTGGAGCCCAAAATACCGGCTTTAGGCAATCTTTTTCAGTCCCATAGGGTTCCCGGCGATGGAAGCGCAGGGGGCGGCGCATGACCACTGCCGAGCCTTTGCTGATGGTTTCGGCACCCGACGCGGTGCTCAACGCGCTACCACACTCGGTCATCGTCGTGGCGCCAGATGGACACGTGGTCGACGCCAATGCTGCCGCGGAGGCGTTCTTTGAAGTCTCGTTGCCATTGCTCCGCCGCCAGTCGCTGCGCGACTTGGTGCCGTTCGGCAGCCCCTTGCTCACCCTGGTTGAGCAGGTGCGCGGCCGCGGCGCGGCGGTGAATGAATACAAGGTCGATCTCGGTACGCCGCGCAATCCCGGCGACCGTGTGGTCGACCTGCACGTGGCGCCGCTGCCTGAGCAACTCGACTACGTGGTGGTCATGCTGCAAGAGCGCACCATCGCCGACAAAATGGATCGGCAACTGACCCATCGCGGCGCGGCGCGTTCGGTGATTGCGCTTGCCGCAATGCTGGCCCACGAGATCAAGAATCCGCTCTCCGGTATTCGCGGCGCGGCGCAGCTTTTGGAACAATCGGTCGACGACAACGATCGAACGCTGACCCGGCTCATCTGCGACGAAGCCGATCGGATCGTGAAGCTCGTCGACCGCATGGAGGTCTTCGGAGACGAACGACCGGTCGAGCGCGAGCCAATCAACATTCACGTCGTGCTCGATCACGTGAAGCGGCTCGCGCAATCGGGCTTCGCCCGCAGCATCAAATTCGTCGAAGACTATGATCCGTCGCTGCCGCCGGTACTGGCGAACCGCGATCAACTCGTCCAGGTGTTTCTCAATCTCGTCAAAAATGCCGCCGAGGCGATCGGCGACGCCCCCGGCGGCGAGATCGCGCTCACCACCGCCTTTCGGCCGGGAGTGCGTTTATCGCTGCCCGGGGCGAAGACGCGTATCTCCCTGCCGCTCGAGTTCTGCGTTCGCGACAACGGCCCCGGCGTCCCTGATGAACTGATGCCGCATCTGTTCGATCCGTTTGTCACCACCAAGCCCACGGGGTCGGGTCTTGGCCTCGCGCTCGTCGCCAAGATTGTGGGCGATCACGGCGGCATCATCGAGTGCGAGTCGCAACCGCGCCGCACCGTCTTTCGCATACTCATGCCCAAATACACCGCCAGCGAGGGGGCCGAGCCGGATGGCGCCTCGCGGCAGCAAGGGGATCATTGATGCCCGCAGGAAACATTCTCGTCGCCGACGACGATGCTGCGATCCGGACCGTTCTCAACCAGGCGCTTTCGCGCGCCGGGTACGAGGTCCGCTCCACCGGTAACGCCGCGACGCTCTGGCGCTGGATCAGCCAGGGCGACGGCGATCTGATCATCAGCGACGTGGTACTGCCCGACGAAAGCGCCTTCGATCTGTTGCCCCGAATCAAAAAGGCGCGGCCCGAGTTGCCGATCATCATCATGAGCGCGCAGAACACGTTCATGACGGCGATCCGCGCCTCCGAACGCGGCGCCTACGAATATCTGCCGAAGCCGTTCGATCTCAAGGAACTCATTTCGATCGTCGGCCGTGCGCTTTCAGAGCCGAAAGAGAAGGCGCGCCAGCCGGTCAAATCCGAGGATTTCGAATCCATTCCGCTGGTCGGCCGCTCGCCGGCCATGCAGGAAATCTATCGGGTGCTGGCCCGCCTGATGCAAACCGACCTTACGGTGATGATCGCGGGCGAGTCGGGCACCGGCAAAGAGTTGGTCGCGCGCGCACTACACGACTACGGCAAGCGCCGCACCGGGCCGTTCGTCGCCATCAACATGGCGGCAATCCCACGCGACCTCATCGAATCTGAACTGTTTGGTCACGAGAAGGGCGCGTTCACCGGCGCCAACACGCGCAGCGCCGGCCGCTTTGAGCAGGCGGAAGGCGGCACACTTTTCCTCGACGAAATCGGCGACATGCCGATGGAAGCGCAGACGCGCCTTCTGCGCGTGCTGCAGCAGGGCGAGTACACCACGGTCGGCGGCCGCACGCCGATCAAGGCCGACGTGCGCATCATTGCCGCCACCAACAAAGACTTACGCCAGCTCATCCAGCAGGGGCTGTTCCGCGAAGATTTGTTTTTCCGCCTTAACGTCGTACCGTTGCGCTTGCCGCCGCTACGCGAGCGCACTGAGGATATCCCTGATCTGATCCGTCACTTCTTCGCCCTGGTCGCGCGCGAGGGGTTGCCGCTCAAGCAGATCGATCAGGCTGCTGTTGACCGGCTCAAGCGGCATCGCTGGCCGGGGAATGTCCGCGAACTGGAAAACTTGGCGCGACGGCTCGCGGCACTTTATCCGCAAGAGACAATAACCGCTGCCGTGATCGACTCAGAACTGTCGCAGCCGACGCTGCTGGCGCCCGGCGAGACGAGTAGAGCTGACGATAATTTGTCGAACGCGGTCGAGCGCTATCTTGCCCGATATTTTTCCGCATTTGACGACGGACTGCCGCCGCCTGGCCTCTATCACCGCATTCTACGCGAAGTGGAGGCGCCACTCCTCTCCGCGGCGCTGACTGCGACGCGCGGCAATCAAATACGTGCGGCGGACCTTTTGGGGGTCAACCGCAATACGCTACGTAAGAAAATCCGCGACCTCGAAATCCAAGTCTATCGGACGAGTAGTGGTTGACGGAGGACGATCTGACCAAGAACTCAAGCTCTTAGCGGCACCCGCTAAAGCAAATCCGAAAGCTCGCACTCTGACCGTGTCAGAGGTGACAGCTGCCCAGGATTTGTCGCAATCTGGCAACATTGTTGTATAAAAGCCTCAGTTGGGGGACGGATGGGCG
>JASHVC010000550.1 GCA_030039655.1 Xanthobacteraceae bacterium
CCGATGATCGCAGCCGCCGCGGCGCTTTCGCCGGCGGTCGCCACCATCACCACCAGATCGGCCGTATTGACCTCGTCGACCAGATCCTTGGTGCGGCCGGCGAGGTCGTTGAGCCAACCGCCCATGGAGAAGCGCTCGCCCGGCCGCGGCGCGCCGGAGAAGGAAGATGCCGTAAGAAAGGAGGCGCGCTGCCACTGGGAGCCAGCCAGCTCCTTGACCACGCGCTCGCTGGGCGCGTCGAGCGCGATCACCTTGACGGCGCGCGGCTGCGAGTTAGGCCGATTGATGCGGAATTTGGCTTCCGCGGCCGAGGTCATCCGCGCCGATTCACTCTGCATGCCCGCTCTCCTTCCGGCCTTTCTAGATATAGCGGCTCCGAGCTTATATTTCATTATAGGCAGCATTTTGTATAACGGCCCCCGTCCGAACCGGAAACCGCTTCCATCGCAACCCTCGTCTTCGCTCAAGTGCCCATCCAGTCCCATGTCTACGACGAGACACATCGAGTTATGCTCCACCGACGAAGTCGCGCCGGGGGCGGCGCTCAAGGTCGAGACCGAAGGCCTGACGCTCGCGGTGTTCAACGTCGCCGGCGAATTTTTTGTCACCGACGATCTCTGCACCCACGGGCCGGGCTCTCTATCCGAGGGTTACCTGGAGGACGACGTTATCGAGTGCAATTTTCACAACGGGCAATTCAACGTTCGCACCGGCGAAGTAGTGTCGCCGCCCTGCATGGTGCCGATCAAGACCTATCCGGTGCTGGTGGTAGATGGAAAAGTAACCATCGAGGTTGAGTAGTTGTCATGCTCCGCGAAGGCGGAGCATCCAGTAATCACCGCCGTCGCCCCAACTGCAGGCTCAGTGACCACTGGATCATCCGCCTTCGCGGATGATGACAATTGGGCTGCGGCCCATCGCTGCATTACGACCTAGCGGCAGTTTACCTGTTGACGGCGCGCGCGGACCCGGCTTGTTACCGGTTCAAGAAATTCAGGAGAAACGCCGATGACTAGAACTAAGCCGCCGTTCCGCGCCGACGTGGTCGGCAGCATTTTGCGCACCGCACCGTTGAAAGAGGCGCGCGCGAAACGGGAGAAGGGCGACATCAGCGACGCGCAGCTTAAGGAAGTTGAAGACCGCGAGATCGAGAAGATCATCAAAAAGCAGGAGGAAGTCGGACTGAAGGTCGCGACTGACGGCGAATTTCGCCGCTCGTGGTGGCACTTTGACTTCTACGGCCTGCTCGACGGCATGGAGCGCTACACGCTCGATCACGGCATCCAGTTCCACGGCGTTCAAAGCCGGATGGAAAGCATCCGCGTCACAGGCAAGCTCGGCTTCTCCGCTAATCATCCGATGCTGGAGCATTTCAAGTTTCTCAAGGCGCATACCCGCGCCACGCCGAAGATGTGCATTCCGAGCCCAGCGACGCTGCACTTCCGGTTAGAGCCGAATTCCGTAGACACAAAATTCTATGCCGACCGCGATGCCATCTTCGACGACTTGGCCAAGACCTACAGGCAGGCGATCCGGGGGTTCTATGATGTCGGTTGTCGCTACCTACAGTTCGACGACACCGCGTGGGCCTATCTGTGCTCGCAGGCGGAGCTGAAGAAGGCTCGCGATCGCGGATTGAATGCCGATCGCCTGCAGCAGGATTACGCGCGCGTGGTCAATGGCGCGCTCGAGGGCAAGCCGGCCGACATGGTGGTCACCACGCACATATGCCGCGGCAATTTCCGCTCGACGTGGATTTCCGAGGGCGGCTACGAGCCGGTTGCCGAAATGCTGCTCGGCAAATTGAACTATGACGGCTATTTCCTAGAATACGACAGCGCGCGCGCCGGCGGCTTCGAGCCGCTGCGCTTTCTGCCCAAGGGCAACAAGCTCGTCGTACTCGGCCTCATCACCACAAAATCCGGCACGCTGGAAAAGAAGGACGACGTGAAACGCCGCATCGACGAGGCGAGCAAATACGCCGCCCTCGATCAGCTTTGCCTGTCACCGCAATGCGGCTTCGCGTCGACCGAGGAAGGCAATGTGCTCGCCGAGGACGAGCAATGGGCGAAGCTGCGGATGGTCGTGGAGATCGCCAACGAAGTGTGGGGCTAAATCGCTCAGAAGCAGCGGCGCGCATCGCTGTGCCCTCTCCCCTTGCGGGAGAGGGCATGATGGCCTTGAACAACCTCGAACGGGTGAGGGGTTGCGGCTTCGACCCCTCACCCATTCTTATTGCTGAAACGCCGAGCAGCCCTCTCCCGCAGGGGGAGAGGGCGCAATAAGGTCCGCCGAGAGTACGGTCACCCGAAGATGAGCAACACCCTGCGCGGCGCCGACGTTGTTGCTCGCTCCCTTCATCGGCTCGGTTGCCGGCGCGTATTCACGCTGTCCGGCAACCACATCATGTCGATTTTCGACGCGGCGCTCGACGCCGGCATCGACCTCGTTCACGTACGGCATGAGGCCGCCGCGGTGCACATGGCTGACGCGCACGGCCGCCTAACCGGAGGGGTGGGCGTCGCTCTCGTCACCGGCGGACCAGGTCACGCCAATGCGGTCGGTGCTTTGTACACGGCGCTGGCAGCGGAATCGCCGGTGGTCCTCCTGTCTGGACACGCCGCGACCTGGGAGTTGGGACGCGGCGGATTCCAGGAGTTGGATCAGGCGGACATGGCCAAGCCTGTGACGAAGGCGTCATGGATGGTCGGGGACGCCGCATCACTTGGCCGGGACATCGGCGAGGCTTTCCGTATCGCGCTCTCCGGGCGGCGCGGGGCGGTTCATGTGAGCCTGCCGTCCGATCTCCTCGATGCGCGCCTAGATGAGAGTGCGGTTACGTGGCCGACAATCGACGCGCCAAAGCGCCAAGGGCTCGGCGACGCCGACTGCGCCAAAATCATTTCACTGCTTGCCGCCGCCAAACGCCCGCTTATCTTCGCTGGTCCGCAACTGTCGAACATGGCCGGACGCGATCTGCTCGCGAATGTCGAAACCGCAACCGGCGTGCCAGCAGTCATTTTGGAGAGTCCGCGCGGGCTGGCGGACGCAACGCTCGGAGCGTTGTCCGACTTGGCAAAGCAGGCCGACCTCGTTCTGCTGTTAGGAAAAGCGCTGGACTTTACGCTCAAATGGACCAGTGCACCGAGCTTCGATGCCGCCGTTCGTCTGATCGTAATTGATCCCGAGGAGGAACTGACGGCGCGCGCCGAGCGAGAGAAAGGCGATGCGCTGCTCTTCGCCTGCGTCGCCGATCCTGTGCTCGCCGCGGAAAAGCTTGCAGCCGACGCAAAGAAAGCACCGCAGCGTGATAAGTCGTGGCCCACTGAAGCCCACAAGGCTCTCGACGCGCGGCCGGCATCGTGGCGCGACGTGGTCTCGAAGACGCCCGGCCGCCTGCATCCAGCAGAAGTGTTCCGCGTCTTGCATCCGTTCGTCGAGCGCGACCCGGAGACCATCCTCATCTGCGACGGCGGCGAATACGCTCAGTGGGGGCAGAGCATGCTTCCCGTCCGGCGCCGGCTGATCAACGGCGTCGCCGGCGCGATCGGCAGCTCGCTGTCGTTCGCGCTCGCGGCGCGGCTGGTCGACGCTAGGGCACCGGTCTTCGCGGTGCTCGGCGACGGCACGATCGGATTTCACGTGAGCGAATTTGAAACCGCGGTCCGCCGCGCCTTGCCGTTCGTTGCCATCCTGGGCAACGACGCGCGCTGGAATGCGGAGAGCGAAATCCAGCGCCGCGACTACGGCGCCAACAGGATGCACGGCTGCGAGCTTCTTCCGGTGCGCTACGACCAAGTGGTGACGGCGCTTGGCGGCCACGGCGAATATGTCGAGCGCGCCGATGATCTGCCGGCCGCCATCGAGCGCGCTGTCGCCAGTGGCAAGCCAGCCTGCGTCAACGTGATGATCGAGAGTACTGCCGCTCCCGCGCTGCGCCTGCCGGCTTGA
>JASHVC010000551.1 GCA_030039655.1 Xanthobacteraceae bacterium
GGCCTCGGCGCGCAAGTCGCCGTGGAGCCGGGCGCTGGAACGAAATCCGGCATCCTCGACGCCGACTACACGACCGCGGGCGCTACCGTAACGCCCGACGCGGCCAACGACGCCGACATTGTGTTGATGGTACGCCGTCCGGAGCGCGCCGCGTTGTCGCGCCTGAAGAAGGGCGCGCTTGTCATCGCCATCATGGATCCCTACGGCCACGATGACGCGCTGCGAGCCATGGCCGAAGCCGGCACCGTCGCGTTCGCCATGGAGCTGATGCCGCGCATCACCCGCGCGCAGTCCATGGACGTGCTTTCGAGCCAGGCAAACCTCGCCGGTTATCGGGCCGTGATCGACGCGGCCGAAGAATACGGCCGGGCAATGCCGATGATGATGACCGCCGCCGGCACCGTGCCGGCCGCGAAGGTCTTCATCATGGGCGTCGGCGTCGCCGGCCTGCAGGCGATCGCCACCGCGCGGCGGCTCGGTGCCATTGTCACCGCGACCGATGTGCGCCCGGCAACCAAGGAGCAGGTCGAAAGCCTCGGCGCAAAGTTTCTCGCCGTCGAAGATGAGGAATTCAAGAACGCGCAAACGGCCGGTGGTTACGCCAAGGAAATGTCGAAGGAGTATCAGGCCAAGCAGGCAGCGCTGGTCGCCGACCACATCAAGAAACAGGACATCGTCATCACCACCGCGCTCATTCCCGGCCGGCCGGCGCCGCGGCTCGTCTCCAAGGAGATGGTGGCGTCGATGCGGCCGGGCTCGGTCATCGTCGATCTCGCGGTAGAGCGCGGCGGCAACGTCGAGGGCGTTCAGCGCGACGCCGTCACCGAGGTCGGCGATGTTAAAATCGTCGGCTATTGCAATATGCCGGGCCGGCTCGCGGCGTCGGCTTCCGCGTTATACGCCAGGAACCTGCTGACATTCCTCGAAACCATGATCGACAAGAAGGAAAAGAAGCTGGCGATCAATTGGGATGACGAGATCATCAAAGGCACGATGCTGACCCGCGACGGCGCCGTCGTGCATCCCAATTTTCTGCCGAAGAGCGCGGCGTAGTTTTTGCCTCTCCCGAACGCCGGAAGAGGAAGAATAACGGAGGCCCCGATGGTCACTCTCTCAATCCTCGCCCAGATGAACTCCATGGCGCACGCTTTGCCGGCTCCGCCGTCGGAAGCGAGCGACGTCGTCAACCCGTTCGTCTTCCGTCTTTCGATCTTCGTCCTTGCAGTGTTCGTCGGCTACTACGTGGTGTGGTCGGTAACACCGGCGCTGCACACGCCGCTTATGTCGGTGACCAACGCCACCTCATCGGTGATCGTGGTCGGTGCACTGCTTTCAGTCGGCGTCGCGCTGGCGGGCAGCGACACCGGACCGCTGTGGGCGCGCGCGCTCGGCCTCGTGGCGCTGACGTTCGCCTCGGTCAATATTTTCGGCGGCTTTTTGGTGACCCAGCGGATGCTGGCGATGTACCAGAAGAAAAAGAACTGAGGGCGATCGCGATGTCCGCCAATCTCGTCGCGCTGCTTTATCTCGTCGCCGGCGTCTTGTTCATTCTGGCGTTGCGCGGTCTGTCGAGCCCGGAGACGAGCCGCCGCGGCAACACGTTCGGCATGATCGGAATGGCGATCGCCATCGTCACGACGCTTGCGGCGCACCCGCCAGCGTCGTTCAGCGCGTGGGTGCTGGTCATCGTCGGCATGGGCATCGGCGGTGGCGCCGGCGCGGTGATCGCGCGGCGGGTGCCGATGACCTCGATGCCGGAGCTTGTTGCTGCCTTCCATTCGCTGGTCGGAATGGCGGCGGTGTTGGTTGCCGCTGGGGCGCTCTACGCACCCGCGGCCTTTGGGATTGGCACCGAGGGCGCGATCCACAGCCAGAGCCTCATCGAAATGTCACTCGGCGTCGCCATCGGCGCCATCACGTTTACGGGTTCAATTATCGCGTTTCTTAAGCTGTCAGGCCGCATGAGCGGCAAGCCGATCATCCTGCCGGCGCGCCATGCCATCAACATCGCGCTGGCGCTGGCGCTGGTCGCGTGCATTGTCTGGTTCTTCGAGACGCAAAGCCACGTCGCCTTCTGGCTGCTCACCGCCACATCATTCCTGCTCGGCGTGCTCATCATCGTCCCGATCGGCGGCGCCGATATGCCGGTCGTCATCTCCATGCTCAATTCCTATTCGGGCTGGGCGGCGGCGGGCATCGGCTTCACGCTGGAGAACACGGCGCTGATCATCACCGGCGCGCTTGTCGGCTCTTCGGGCGCGATCCTGTCCTACATCATGTGCAAGGGCATGAACCGCTCGTTCATTTCCGTGATCCTCGGCGGCTTTGGCGGCGAGGTCTCGGGTCCCGCCGCGGGCGGCGAGCAGCGGCCGGTCAAGCTCGGCTCGGCGGAGGACGCCGCGTACATTCTGAAGAACGCCTCCAAGGTCATCATCGTGCCGGGCTACGGCATGGCGGTGGCGCAGGCGCAGCATGCCCTGCGCGAGATGGGGGAAAAGCTCAAGCATGAAGGTGTCGACGTCAAATACGCCATTCACCCCGTGGCGGGCCGCATGCCAGGGCACATGAACGTGCTGCTCGCCGAGGCCAACGTGCCCTACGACGAAGTGTTCGAGCTAGAGGACATCAATTCCGAATTTGCTCAGGCCGACGTCGCCTACGTCATAGGCGCCAACGATGTGACCAATCCGGCCGCCGAAGACGACCCGAAATCGCCGATCTACGGCATGCCGGTGCTGCAAGTGTGGAAGGCGGGCACGGTGATGTTCAACAAACGGTCGCTCGCGTCGGGCTATGCGGGCATCGACAATCCGCTGTTTTATCGCGACAACACCATGATGCTGCTCGGCGATGCCAAGAAGATGACCGAACAGATCGCCAAGGACGTGTGAACTTCAGAAGGTTCTCCTCAGAAACACGGAAAGCCGGACCTTTGGTACGGCTTTCTTAGTCTCAAAGGGATTAATGATGGGCGGCAAATGCGATGCCGTCACGAACCTGGCCGATCGCCTGATCGACCAAAGCGATTGCGCGTTCGCGATGGCCGCCCTTGTTGGGCTCCGCTACATCCAGTTCATGGCGGGCGTCCTGCAACAGGCGGAGCGCGGCGTCCATATGCGGCTGCTGGGCCAGCGCATATCCGACGCCCATGCTCGCCGCGATGGTCAGAGCAATGAGCAGCCTCTGCCGCGTTACTAACCGAAGCATAATATCCTCCATTATATGTGACAGTGGTTTTCCGTTCTCGGGCGATTACATACGCCTTTACAAAGCAAGCGACGCTAGCGCGGCGACTAATGCTTCTCAATGGCGACAAGGCCGTGACGGGAGAAATCGTCAACAGCTTAGAAGGACCTTGTGCGAATGGCCGATGACAATTCTTCGGCTGTGCCTTCGGCGCCACTCTCTTCGCAGCGCAAAAGCCGCGGGGCGACTCCGGCCAATCGCCGGCGCCGTTTGATTTTCCGCCTGCTCGCCCTTCCTATCCTCGCGGCCGCAGCGTATCTGCTGTTCAACGGCCTGCGCGACTACCTGGAACTGCCGCAGTGCGATTCAAATCACGCGAAAGAATGGCTGAGCCAGGCGCTGCAGCCGTTCAAATTCAATTCAACGGGCTATGAGTCAATCAAGACAATCTCGAGCACCAAGCAGGAAGTGGTCTGCAACGCCGCGTTGGCGTTGCCCAATGGTTCCAGCATCGCCGTCGACTACAGCTTTTATTGGAGCGGCAACAAAGTGAACTTGAGATATTCAGTGCCGCTGACCGGCTCCGGGAGTCCGCCGCCTGCCCCGCCCGCCGTTCCGGTACGCTGACGCGCGACGCTATGATCGGCCCGGCACGCGGTAAGCGGCCATGAAGGTCGACACTGCAATTCCAACCACGCGCTCGATCTGTTCCAGACTCGGCGCCGGCGCGAAGTTGAACACGATCGGCTTGAACAGCATTGCGTGGCACGATTCCATGAACTGCGCGGCGGCGACTTCGCAATCCCCGACCGCGAGCACGCCAGCGGCGGTCTGCGCCGACAGATAATCCGCCAGGCGCCTGATTCCGTCCGCGGGTCCGTGCTCATAAAATTTCCGCCCGATCTCCGGCATGCGATCGGCGATGGCGATCACCGTGCGGACCGCCGAAGCTTTTTCCGGCCGGCAAAGAAATTTGACGTAGGCGACGCCCAACCGTTTCAGCACAGCCCCAACGTCCTTATCGTCGGGATCGAGATCGAAGATGCCTTCCGCCTGCGCGTCGCATTCTGCTTCGACGATCGCTTCAAACAATTGTTCCTTATTGTCGAAGTAGACATAGAGCGTCCCCTTCGACACGCCGGCCGCACGGGCGATGTCGTTCATGCTCGCGGCGTCGAAACCCTGCGCCAGAAACACCGCGTGGGCGCCCGCGAGGATCTGCCGCCGTTTGGCGCTGTCCTCGTCGCCAGGGTGGATTTGCTTGTCCAAAACCGCCTGTTCGGCCATTTTTTCCTCCCTTTCGGGTCGTCTCGCCGCCGCTTATAGCCCTTAACCACCCGTAATTCTTTGCCAATTTCTTGCGCATCAATATACGTTGACCGAACCGTTCGGTCAATATTGACTCTGGAGGTTTCGCGATATATTGATGACCGAACCGTTCGGTCAATCCATCGACAGATGGTCCTAAAGGAGCGCGGCAGATGTATCGCAAGAATGAATGGGAT
This sequence comes from Xanthobacteraceae bacterium, assembly GCA_030039655.1. The sequence goes on from JASHVC010000551.1 coordinate 4,692, forward strand.
GGCGGTCCCTCTCCACGGCAGTTCGATCCGGCCTGGGGGCCGAAGTCCGGGGAAATCATCGACCTTGAGCCGGTGAGCTCGGCGCCCGCGCGTGCGGAGGCCAAGGCCCCTGCCCCATCGCCGGCCGCCCCGGCCCCGGCGGAAATCTCGACGGCGGCTCCGGTTGCCGTTGCCCCGTCGCGCCGCTTCAGCCGCCGCCAACTTGCGCTTGGCGCCCTGGTGGTGGCCGGACTCGGCGCCGGAGCGTGGTTTGGCTACGACTGGTGGACGGTCGGCCGCTTCACGGTCACGACCGACGATGCCTACGTGGAGGCGCACAACACCACGCTGGCCGCAAAAGTTTCCGGCTACTTGGCGAGCGTATTGGTCGACGACAACAGCCACGTCCGCGCCGGCGATGTGCTCGCCACCATTGACGATGGCGACTATCGGCTCGCCGCCGATTCTGCCCGCGAGAAGGTTGCGACCCAAGAGGCAACCATTGAGCGCATCGGCCATCAGGTCGATGCCCAGCAGGCTGCCGTCACCCAAGCCAAGGCGCAGCTCGACTCCGCCAACGCCGCTGCAACGCGCATGGAGCTTGAGCTGACGCGGCAGACCACGCTCGCCGCCAAGGATTTTGCAACCAAACAAACGCTGGAGCAGGCGCAAGCAAACCGCGACCAGGCGATCGCGGCAGTCCAAGGCGCGCAAGCGGCACTAGACTCGGCCGCGGCCAATGTCGATGTGCTGAAGGGACAACAGCAGGAAGCGATGCGCACGCTTGCCGAGCTCAAGACTTCGCTCGCCAAGGCCGAGCGTGATCTTTCGTTCACTGTCATTCGCGCCCCGATCGACGGCGTGATCGGCAATCGTGCTGTACAGACCGGCGACTACGTGCAGCCGGGGCAGCGGCTCGCGAGCGTCGTCCCGCTCGGCGAGGTTTATGTCGACGCGAATTTCAAGGAAACGCAGCTTGCGGAGTTGCGCGCCGGCCAATCGGCCTCGATTGCGGTCGATGCACTCCCCGAGCACGCGATCCGAGGAACCGTGGAGAGCATTTCGCCGGCATCCGGTTCGGTGTTTTCGCTGCTGCCACCGGATAATGCCACCGGCAACTTCACCAAGATCGTGCAGCGGCTGCCGGTCCGCATCCGCGTTCCCGCCTCGGTGGCCGGCGAAGGCCTGTTGCGCCCCGGCATGTCGGTGGTGGTGCGCGTGAACACCAAACAAACAGCGCTCGCCAATGGTGTGACGCCCGCTCAGACCGTCGTGTCCCGCTGATCCAGACTTGAGGATTGTACCATGACGACCGCCGCCGCAACCGCCACGCCAGGCCAAGTCCTCGCCGCGCCGATCGATGCCGACCGCATTGATCCCGCACGCCTGGTGGCGTTCCTGGCCATGTGCTTCGGCATGTTCATGGCATTCCTAGACATCCAGGTGGTGTCAGCCTCGCTGTCGGAAATTCAGGCCGGCCTCGCCGCTTCCAGCGACGAGATCACCTGGGTGCAGACCGCTTATTTGATGGCCGAAGTCGTCGCCATTCCGCTCTCC
>JASHVC010000552.1 GCA_030039655.1 Xanthobacteraceae bacterium
CGGGGTCATTCTCTTTTGTCGTTCAATCGGCTAACAATACGAAATTAGCGATAATTGTACAGGCACAAACGGGAGAAACAGCCGTGGTTGCCACGTGTAAATAGCCCAAGACATCTTCGTCCCGAACGCCACTTCGGGCACGATTAGCGAATATACGACCTCGGGCGCTACGGTGAACGCCTCGCCGATCTCGGCACTAAGTGGCAATCCCACCGGCATCGCGATCTCCGGTTCCAAGAATCTGGGTCGTGAGCATCAGCAGCGGCACGGTTGGCGTATACACGACCTCGGGCGCGACGGTGAACGCCTCGCTGATCACGGGGTTGAACGTTCCCCTCGGCATCGCGATCTCCGGTTCCAATCTCTTCGTCGCGAATGCCGGTTCGGGCACGATTGGCAGCATCTTGCTTGCCTTTCGGCTTGGTGATTGTTGGCGCGTGAAACCGGAGGACACGGCACGGGTCAACCGTTCAATTTCTTCAAGCAGGAAAGAGATCGCGACAAGGGCTGCGCGCAACGCGCCGTGAATATCATTGCCGCAAACCGAGATGGCTTGATCTGCTTCCCGTTCCAGAGCTTCGGCGTGCTCTCTTTGTCGCGAGGCAGGCTGGGCCAGGTGCGGCTCAGGGCTCACGCTGTGCGCGTCTCTATCGGGTAGTGGGTCAGTTTGAATTGCGACGGCTAATCCACGTGGACAGGGCACAAACGCCCGCCGTCACGATCATCCCTAGAACCAGGGGCGGCCCGTAATCGGCAAAACCAAATCCAGCGCGTGCCTTTGCGACGCCTAACCACAAGGGCCAGAGTCCTAGCCAGATGCCCCCCATACCGAGCCAGATATGCCAGCCACTCTCCCTGCGGCGCATTTGCAACTCGTGTCGCGGCAGAAGGAATAAAAAATACCATTTACTGTTAACTTGATATTTGTCCCATTGCGCAAGCAAAGATTGTATGAATGGCAGAGACCTTGTGCGGATTGTTCCGCTAATTTGAAGGGTGCGACATTGTACCGACGTGCTGACGGAGCCACGGCGTTCATTGATACTGGAACAAAGCAGTTAGTCCGATCTGTTTCCGTTCTAAGAGCTAAGATGTGGGCAGGATGGTTATGCGCGCACTATTCGTTGTTGGTTTGATACTGGCGATGGCTATGTTGACACTATCGCTTGCCCAGCCTGATAGCGATCACTGGCTTCCGTTGAGGCGTTCCGAGATTACAGAGCTAACTGTCGGAGCGACTAATGCAGGGTCGCTCAAAATTGAGACATCGGACGTACCAACGGCTAAGTTGACCGGGTTCCTGCCCCCCAATGACACCATTTGGATAGCTTCAAATCCGGCTATCCCCTTGACGATGGTCATCGCAGGCGAAGATCAGAATGTCGATTCTTTGCGGATCACTATTCCAATCGTAGATTACTCAACGGCCCAAACGGATCGCGTTTTTGCAAGTCTGGCCATGCTTTTCCAGCGTCTGTATCCCAACTGGGCGGACGCTGCAAAATGGCCATCTGACAGCCTCTTGGAGGCTTGGAAGAACAGCTCGCTCCCCACAAAAAAAATCGGCTGGATCACCAATGCGACATTTGGAGTTCCGCCAGACATCGTCGTATACACCGTCACTGCTCGCGATCAATGTGTGCCCAACGGCAATCGGGGAAACCCATTCCAGAGGCTCATATGCTGACGGGCGTTCTCCCATCGCAACGAACACCGGGTCGTCCGAGCGCATTCCGAATTCGGAAGGTCGCGAAAGGCAGATTTGGTTGTAGAGATCTGTGATTGTTAAAGACGATAGATTGCCTCAGTTATTGATACGCGACCTTGCTTTGGTCGCTTTCGGGAGCGGGAATACACCCTCCCGATCGGCATTGACACTCAATGGCGGTCACGCAGGATGAGCACCCAGCGATGGCGGTGGTCTAGCGATCAGCTTAACGAGCCTACGAAGATTTTGCGCAGTTGCCGCCAGCTTGAACTCAAACTGAGCACCGCGCAGACTCGTAAGCGCAGGCGGCCAAGCCACAGAATGCACTTAGATGGGCGAACAGCATCTCAATGCATTTTGCGGTCGCGACAAGATTCTTCGAAGGCTTCGCTGCGGGCGACCACACGAGCAAAGTCGCGGGCCTCCTCGTAGATGTTGCGGAGACGTTGGCGCGATGTGTCCTTGAGGCAACATCGCGTCTTCAATGGACAGACATTGCAATCGCGCTTGCTGGCCCTGAACGGGCGCATGTCATCGTACCGGATCCGACCTGTCGTAGTAAGGAGCTTGCCTGCCGGGCAAATGTATACGTCGCGCGCCTTGTCATAGCTGAAGTCTTCGCGCCAGAAGGTGCCGTCGTCACGTCTCTCCATGTCGATGGCTGGGATGTGCGGTTCGATTTTCTTCTCATTCACGAGCCAATCGAGGGTGGACGCCGACCCATACGCACTATCGGCAGCGAGACGTTTGGGTTTCAAACCAAAGCGTTCCTGGGTCCGACCGATCATGGTCCTGGCCGCGCCCACCTCCTCATGGCCGATAGCGCGAGAAGCTTCGACATCCACGATGACGCCAAACTTGACGTCAATCAGATAGTCGTCGGCGAAGGCGAAGAAGGCAGGTCCTCGCATCGCGCCAGTCCACTAGGCGGCTGGGTCGGACGGGGAGACAAGCTTCGGTGTCACGTCCATCCTCTCGCTGGAAAAATGGGAGCCTTCGGACGTCGCTTCGGTTCTGCACAGATTCGAAAGGGCCCGATGGCCGGCCTTGATCGATCGGCTCTTTCAGTCCGTCGCGAAGGAGGCTAAGGGGCGCCCGCACGGGATTTTACGCAACATCCTCCCTGTGCTGGCGGATGTTGGCGGTCCCCAAGCCGGCCTGAAAATCTGGGAGGCGATTTGGGCTGCCACGGAGTGGTGGCCGTAGCACTTCGCTTGCCGAAATTGGAAGTCCATTCAACGCGACGACACAGACCGGTGCCGTGAGATACTGCTACTACCAGTTGTCCAGGCCGGAAGCTACGGTCCACGGCCTAGGAGATAGTCTAAAACACGCTTGGTTCGATTCCTGTGAGCTGGCCGGGTCTGCCACTTGGCCCCGCGCGGCTTGCCGCCTGGCATCTTTGGCATCAGTCACTTGTGAAATAGATCGGCCCAGCTGACCCTTCGATCAATTTTTAAACACGAAACAACACATCGTTGCTGACCGGCGTCGGGATTCCTGCCTAGGGACCATCCGCTGTTTTGCTGCCTGAGCGCACAAGTTCCGCCCGGCAAAAGACTAACCCGCGTGAGAAAGCAGACGTATTTCGTGTTTGCATCGTCGGCGGTTTGAGGAATCTCGTCCCAATGTGGGGCTTGGGTATCTAAATCTCCGGAATTTAGTTTTTCGGCGATGATAACCGTAACATCACTGAAAGCAAAACCGCCCAAGAATCGAAGCAACCAACCGTCGGTTAGAAAATTTCCAAAGAACAAAATAATAAGACCGACAATCGCTGCAATAAGCCCGTCTTTCAATTTATTCAACATAGGCGCTCCTCCCTCTGGAACTCAAGTTCAAACGTAGGCGGATTTGTCCGAACGCCCAAGGACAAATTGCTTGGACAACGAGGCCAGCGCCGATGCATTAGACCTTCAGCGTCAGGGTTTTTCCGCTGCCAGTACCTCGCCCAGCAATGACGGTGCGATCCACCGCGCCCCGTAGCGTCTCAGCAAAATCGGAGAAGAAGTTTTGATCGGCGAAGTACCAGCAGTGGGACCACGATGCTGCCGCGACAGGATTGTCGTCTGGTCTCCGCACTATTGCAAAGCGAGCGGAGCAATCCACGTTGACAGTGTTTTCCGGCGAATTGTCGGGAAGGCCGACCCGGCCCACCCGTGGCGCTACGCCGGCGCGTTTGACATTGGATATTTGCAGCACCTGATCGTAGAGATTGAAATAATTTGTTATTCGGTAGGCATGGGCCAACATGCTCTCCGTATCTTTGTTACCTGCAACGAAATCATCTGCTTCAACGTCGCCTGCGATCATCACAAGCTGATTCAACATCCAGTCGCTGCCAGTTTTCGTTCCATCGTCGGCGTGATCCAACGCTTCGCGGAGGACGTATGCACCCATGGAATGACACAGGACGTGCGCGGCAACGCGGCAATTCTCCGTTTGCGCATTGAGGAGTGGCTTTATCCCGGCGTTAACGAGGTCAATCGCGGTCTTTTTCGCCGTATCGAGCTCAGGAAGATACGCGAATGTATCGGTCCAGGATGGCCAATCGAAGCTCACGATCGTGCAAGCCAATTTTCCAGAAAGCCCTACCTTGACGTTATTCTGCTCATTATCGACGTCAGCTATACCAACGTTAAAGCCATGAACAAAAAACAGAAGATTCCCGCTCCTCGCGCTGTCGCCATTTTGCGGGAAAGTCGCCAACACTTGAGCCAGCCAAGCCTTTACTCCGATCGCATGCGAAGGAGTTGGCAGTTCACCATCCGGTACGGCGAGATAGCGGATCGCGCCCAAATTATTTCCGAAGGCGTTCTCTGAAACCGAACGCACCGTGATGAAGAATTTTGCCACTGTGACCCCGCGAGTTGCGTCAGGTAATTTCTCTCGGCCCATCAAAGCGAAGCTGATTGTTCCTTCGTTTGATCTCCTCCCCTCACGAACAACACCCGATTTCTCAATACTCGCATGAGTTGGGAGAATCTGACGCGCTACCCTGCCCGCGTAACTCGCCACCCCAGCAAAAATGTGGAGTCCTCCAAAATCTGACGTATCTCAATTTGTTAGGCCGGATTTGATTGTGGGGAACTCTGTGGATATCTTTCGGTGGCCGTGTCTACAACCTTTGCACGTGACCCCGGCGATGCAATTATTTCGTGCGGGTAAGCCGTGAGGGTATGTGGCTTTTCGCGACGTAACCTTCTTCGATTAGTGAATATTCGTCGATACGCTCCTTGATTTTTGGCATCAGCCCGGGGGAATTTGCTGCGGTGCCGTTAGTCTCTTGATGCACGTCTGTCATTCTCTGCAGCGCGCAAAATTTGGCGCGATTGGGTGAAGAGGCGACGTCGGCATCGTTGAGCGAAAACGTCATTCGTGACATTTGCGTTAGTCCACCGCAATGCTTCGGCGAACTTGTGCGGCGAATTCTATGGCTGCCAAGCTCAACGCAGTGGGGGATGTTTTGCTGTGCCCGTTCTTAGTCACAGCTCATTCCTTTAAGCTCCTGACGTTCTGGCTGCCGGCGCTCCTCCCATGAAGGGAAGACGTGCCGACGCCATGTTTGGCGACTTACGTCGCCGAACGCTAGATGCAGCGTTGCCAGTGCACGGATGTACCGCCGTAACTTTCGAACAGCTCAACTACTCGGTTAACAGGCTGGCATTACCCAGGCTGGGCTCAATCGGTGGCAAGGAAAACAGTGAACACTCAATAAGAAGGCCCCTGAGAGGTGGTGACAAGCTCCGGCCACAATGCTAAATTGAGCAGAATACAACCGCCGTTCATATTGGAGCGGTCCGTGACATTTCCTGATATTCCGTCGCGGCTGTTAGGCATCTTCGGCGCGCTGGTTGTCTTTGGTGCCGCCAGCGCTGTGAGCACGAAGGCCGCGGGACCCGCGTCATACACTTTCACGATCTACGCTGACGAAGGCCACGGCGCCGTGGCTGGCCATGTGTTCGTCGAGCTGTCGGACGGCAAGAACAACCTCTATCGCGGTTTCTATCCGCAACAGGCCCGCACCGACACCTTCGGCAGAGAAATTGCGCCCCTGGGCTTGGGCGGCGGCGAGATTCGCGATGACGTCCATCATCACTGGGACGTCAGGCATTCATACGATATTTCGAAGGACGATTTTCGCGACGCGCTGCAGCTCATCACCGCAGTCAGCAACCAGCATGGCTCCTGGTGTCTGACCAATCACTGCGGCGATTTCGCCTTGGCCGTCGCCAAAGCGGCGGGGATCCATTTGGATTTGTCGCAAAACACCGCTCTGGGAGACCGACCGGGAGTCGTCGGCCAATATCTCAGGCAGCACGGCGGCGTCACCCGGGAGGAGGACGTCGCGCGGTGCACCGCCGACGTTAATGCGCGTGCCGCCGCGGGCGAAGCCGCATTCGACCATTGCGGCGCTTGCACCGCCGCGGAAGTCCAACAGCACATCGCGCAGCTGCATCTCTTGCGCGACAACCAGCTCAAAGTCTGTGCTGCGATAGGGTTGTGAACCTGGGGGAAGACGGCAATGGCATCACGGTC
>JASHVC010000553.1 GCA_030039655.1 Xanthobacteraceae bacterium
GTTTGAACAACCGGTCGAGCTGCAATCCATGTGAATCGACCACCGCCAGCGGGCCGTCGAAACCCTTGGCAATCAACGATACGTCTTGGCTGAAACCACCCGTAGGATCGCGGGTGTCGGCAATGCCGATGAGCAGGAAGTCGTAACCTTTGCGCGCTTCCTCGGCGACCTCGTCGGGGCCGATAAGGTGCTTGCGCACCGTCATGACTTCGATGCTGCCTTGCTTTTCCTCGTCGGGATGCGCCTCGAGCGTGGTAACTCTTTCGGCGGCTGATCTGGCCTCGTGCGCGGAGCCTGCGGTATCCGCCCTCGCGCCTGCCCCGTTGATGGAGGGTGCTATTGGCTGGCCTATGGAGCCGGGCAGGGGATCGTTGGCTGCCATTTCCAGAATCGTGGTGGGCTTACCGCCGGAGCCACCGATCACGCCCGCAAGGCTTGCGGCGAATTTGCCGTTGGGGCTGCCGTCCACGGCCACCAGCAGACGTTCAAGGTTGGTCACGAAGCCGCGGGCGTCGATTTCTTCGCGTTCGAGCCTGATCCTCTCGTCCTCGCGCATCGGCAGGCGCTTGAGCGCCCAGCGCAGCATGGGCGGCATGGAAAGGGTGGTGATGACCGCCATGCTGACAATAAGGGTGAAGAGATTCTGGCTGAGCACGCCCATCGACAAGCCGATGGAGGCGACGATCACCTCGGTTGAGCCGCGCGCATTCATCGCCGAGGCGAGCGCAAGGGACTCGCTGCGAGTCAGGCCGCCAAGTTTGCCGCCCAAGAAGGCGCCGAGAAATTTTCCCACGCAGGCGATCAGCAAGAGGCCGACTGCGAGCAATGCAAGGTCGGCGTCTTTGAGAACCGTAAGGTCGGCGCTCAATCCCGACAGGCCGAAGAACACCGGCATGAACAAAGCCGCGATGAGGCCGCGCAATTGTTCGTCGATGTGGCGGGTGAGGATTGGCGACTCGCCGACCAAAACGCCGGCCACGAATGCGCCCAGCACCATGTTCACGCCGATCCATTGCGTTATTAGCGCCATCGCGATCATGATGATCAGAATGGTGGTGATGACCGGGAATTCGCTTTCGAAATTATCGTTGGTCCAGCGGATCAGGCGAAACACGATGCGCCGGCCGATGGTCACGCTGGCGACGAGAAACAGCACCGTTCCCAAGATGGCACGTGCGACCGACCAGGCATCGATGGTGCCGGCCGACGCCAAGCCGAACGCGATAGCGATGATCACCCAGCCGATCGTGTCCTCCAGGATCGCGGAGGCGACGATGATCTGGCCGATGTCGCGGCGCATGAAATTCATCTCGCGCACCACCATGGCGACGATCTTCACCGAGGAGATTGACAGCGCCGTGCCGAGGAAGATCGCGGTCACCAGTCGCGCTTCGGGCTTGGGCAGGAGCGAGTCCGGGAGCATCTCGCCGAGCCAGACGCCGCACGCGAATGGAATCGCCACGCCGGCGGCAGCGACAATGACGGCCGTGCGGCCGACGCGCTTGACCAGCGGCAGATCGGTTTCCATGCCGGTGAGCAGGAGCAGCAGCAGAACGCCGAGCTGCGCGACGCCTTCGAGCATGGTCTTCGGCGCCATGCCGCTGGGAAATACGGTGTGCTGCGCGTGGGGCCAAAGCAGGCCGAGCACCGACGGACCGAGCAACAGTCCGCCGAGGAGCTGTCCCATCACCGCCGGCTGGCCGATCCGCTGCGCGAGCTCACCCATGAGGCGCCCGACCAGCAGCAGAAGTCCCAGCTCGCCGATGAACACCACAACGGCGTGTTCGGACGGCGAATCTTGTGCCGCAAAGGCAGCCGTCGGGATCAGCAGGAAAAACGGAGTCGCCAGCAAGAGATTGCCGGCACGCGGCAACGTACCCCTCGCCGCCACATCTACACGGAAACGTCCGTCCCGGACCGTCACCATGACACTATGATAGAGTGATCCCGTCAGCGCAGCCACCTCGCATTCCAACGCGCAGCCCGCCGTTTTGCTCCCGTGCCGTCACAATTATGCTCAAGCGATTGTTGCCGGGTGTGCGTGCGGGATCGCGCGAGCGCAACCTAGTCTTCAAGTTTACGCGGAAATTACGCGGCGAAATGAATGCCAAGTCCCGCCAACGGAGTCGAACGGAGGCTCAAGCGCGATGATTCGCAAGGATTTCGCGGACGGTGTTTGTCAGGTCCGCGCGTTTCACAGACCTTTGCGACGCCGCCCCCTTTGCCCACTGCTCGCGGCTTTTGATCTCGCCGGAAAGCTCGGCGCCAAGCGCCATGTCTTTTAGTGTCACTTCGCCCTTGGCTCGCTCGTCGCCGCCTTCGATGACGACGATGGGCGCCGCACGCTTGTCTGCGTATTTCAGCTGCGCCCGCATGCCGCTCTGCCCGAGATAGAGTTCGGCACGAATGCCGGCGGTGCGCATCTCGCTAACCATGGCCTGATAACGCGCCAATTGATCGCGGTCGAGCACGAGGACGACGACCGGTCCGACCTGCGCCTTTTGCGACAACAATCCACGCATCTCCAGCGCGGCAGCCAAACGCGAGACGCCGATCGACACGCCTGTCGCCGGTACTTTCTTGCCGAGGAAGCGCTCGACCAGATTGTCATAGCGGCCGCCGCCGCCCACCGAGCCGAAGCGGACCGGACGACCGTCGTCGTCTTTGATTTCGAAAGTCAGCTCCGCCTCGAAGACCGGGCCGGTGTAATACGCCAAGCCGCGCACGATGGCGGGATCGATGCGCACGCGATCGGGACCAAATCCGGCCGCGGTCAACGTGGCGTCGATCTCCAACAATTCGGCAGCGCCCTGCTCGCCATCGGCACTGCCCTTCACGAGCTCGGAGAGCGCACGGCACACCGCGATACGATCGGAGCCTCCAGCCTGCAAAAAGCCGAGTACGCGGTCGATGTGATTGGCAGCAAGGCCGGCGCCTTTGGTGAAGTCGCCGGATTCGTCCTTGCGTCCGCCGCCGAGCAATTGCCCGACGCCGTTGATGCCCAAGCGATCAAGTTTGTCCATGGCGCGCAGGACCGTGAGCCGCGTACCGTCGCCCTCGGGGCCCGGCGGCACGCCGATCAATTCGAGCACGCCGTTGAGCACCTTGCGATTGTTGACCTTGATGACGTAATCGCCGCGCGGCAGCCCGAGCGCCTCGAGGCTGTCGGCCGCCAGCATGCAAAACTCGGCGTCTGCCGCGAGCGAGGCGGTGCCAACCGTATCGGCATCGAACTGAATGAACTCGCGGAAACGTCCGGGTCCCGGCTTCTCGTCGCGAAACACCGAGCCGGTCTGAAACCGGCGATAGGGAAACGCGAGCGACTCGAAATTTTCCGCCACGTA
>JASHVC010000554.1 GCA_030039655.1 Xanthobacteraceae bacterium
GGCGGTCTCTATTCGCTGGCGCATTTCGTGCAACCGTCGCCGCGCGAAATGAGCGTCTCCGTTTCGCCGGCCAAATTCTACAAGGAACATTGAAGGCGATACGCCATGGCTCAGGGAACGGCGCGAGCGGCACGCCATTCCGACGAGCGCCTTGTCGCGCTCTATCTCGATATGCTGGCGGCTGAGCGGGGTGCGCAGAGCAACACGCTCGCTGCATACGCCCGCGATCTTGCCGATTTCAGCTCCCACCTCGCCCGCACCCGACGGACCATCGCTGGCGCCAGCACGCAGGATCTGCGCACCTATCTCGGTGAACTTGCGCGCCGCGGCTTGCGCGCCGCGACCGTGGCGCGGCGGCTGTCGGCGATCCGCCAGCTCTATCGCTTCCTCTATGCGGAAGGCCAGCGAAGCGACGATCCCGCCGCAGTGCTCGAAGGTCCGAAGCGCGCGCGCCCGCTGCCCAAAACGCTCACGCTCGCGGACGTCGATCGCCTGTTGGGCACTGCGGCGACCGCAAATCCGGCCGCGCCATTGCGCGAGCGGCTGCGCGCGGCGCGGCTCTCTTGCCTTCTGGAAACTCTCTACGCCACCGGGCTTCGCGTCTCCGAACTCGTGTCGCTCCCGGTCACGGCCGCCCGCCGCGACGCCCGCGTCGTCATGGTGCGCGGCAAGGGCAACAAGGAGCGCATGGTGCCGCTCAACAAAGCAGCCAAGAACGCGATGGCCGCGTACTTGGGGCTGCTCGAGGAGTCAGGGCGCGAGGCGCAATCGAAATGGTTGTTTCCATCCTTCGGCGAGAGCGGCCATATCACGCGGCAACATCTGGCGCGCGAGCTCAAGGCGCTCGCGGGCGCGGCCGGGCTGCGCGCCGAGCAGGTCAGCCCCCACGTGTTGCGCCACGCTTTTGCCAGCCACCTTCTGCACAACGGTGCCGATCTGCGCGTGGTGCAGACGCTGCTCGGCCACACCGACATTTCCACCACGCAAATCTATACCCACGTGCTGGAAGAGCGGCTCAAGAGCCTTGTCCGCGATCTGCATCCGCTGGGCGAAGGGTAAGTGTACGCCCTTGGGGACTGCGGAACTCGCGATTGACTTCGAACAGTGCGGCGAGCGAGTTTGCCTCCCATAGAATCGTCCTAAGCGCCTTAGGAGTTGGTCCTTTTTGCCGATGCGCTCTTATCTCGACTTCGAAAAACCTGTGGCTGAACTGGAGGCCAAGGTCGAGGAGTTGCGCGCGATGCAGGCCGGCGGCGATGCGATCGCCATCGGCGAGGAAATCAACCGCATCGAGGGCAAGGCCTCGCAGGCGCTCGAGGAACTCTATGGTTCGCTCACGCCCTGGCAAAAGACGCAGGTCGCGCGCCATCCTCAGCGGCCCCATTGTCTCGATTATGTCGCCACGATGGTCGACGATTTCGTTCCGCTTGCCGGCGATCGCAAGCATGGCGAAGATCCGGCGATCGTCGGTGGCTTCGGCCGCTTTCGCGGCGAGAGTGTTTGTATCATCGGCCACGAAAAGGGTTCCGACACCGACAGTCGGCTCAAACACAATTTCGGCATGGCCCGCCCCGAGGGCTATCGCAAGGCGGTGCGCCTCATGGGCATGGCGGACCGCTTCGATGTCCCGGTCATTGCCCTTGTCGATACGGCGGGCGCTTATCCGGGCATCGGTGCCGAGGAGCGCGGACAGGCTGAGGCGATTGCGCGTTCGACCGAGGCTTGCCTGCAGATCGGCGTACCGAATGTTGCGGCGATCATCGGTGAGGGCGGGTCAGGCGGCGCAGTAGCGATCGCCACCGCCAACCGCGTGATCATGCTTGAGCACTCCATCTATAGCGTGATCTCGCCCGAGGGTGCGGCGTCTATTCTCTGGCGAGACACTGCGAAAGCGCAGGACGCAGCCTCCGCCATGAAGATCACTGCCCAAGATCTGCTTCGGCTCGGCGTCATCGATGCGGTCGTGCCGGAACCACTGGGCGGCGCTCACCGGGACCCGGCTGCAATGATTGCGGCGACTGCGGAGGCAATCGCGTTGGCGCTCGACGAACTGCGCGGTCTGGATCGGGCGACCATCGTGCGATTGCGACGCGAAAAGTTCGTGGCGATCGGCCGCACGTTCACTTGATTCCGGGGCTTTTGACGCCTCCCTCGTCCGACCCTCGGCGCCTTTGCCACAATGTTGCCGGGATCGGCCAGCGGCCGACCATCCAGCGATCGCAGAAAGGCTACTGTCGACCTGGCTAGTTCCTTGGATTCACCGGTAAATTCGGAGAAAATTTACTGTCCCATGTAACCCACATAATCAAGCGCAAGCGGCCACCAAGTTGCCTTGCGAAAGCCGCCTCCAAAGGATAACGATTGATAAGCGATGGCATGGGGATAGCCATCGGTCGGGGAGTACTCATTTGATCCGTGCCTCCCTCGTCTGCGCGCTGAACCTGCGCGCGCTCATGGCGTCTGCGGTTCTTGCCGCCATGCTGGCGTTGGGCGGTTGCTACACCCAGGACGGCTACAATCTCCCGACCCAAGCCTCGAAGGAGTTATCTCCCGAGATGGTGGCGGATCTCGAGCGCAAGAACATGCCGAAGGATTCCCCAATCCTCGTCCGCATCTTCAAAGAAGAATCAGAGCTTGAAGTCTGGAAGCAGGACACCAGCGGCCGTTATGCGCTGCTGAAGGCCTACCCAATCTGCCGCTGGTCCGGTGACCTAGGACCGAAAGTGAAGGACGGCGACCGCCAGGCTCCGGAGGGCTTTTATCCCATAACGCCTGGGCTGATGAATCCGAATTCCAACTACTACCTTGCCATCAACACTGGATTCCCCAACGCCTATGACAAGGCGAATAATCGCCGCGGCGCGTATCTCATGATCCATGGCGATTGCTCCTCGCGCGGCTGCTACGCCATGACCGACGAACAGATCGGCGAAATCTATTCGCTGGGGCGTGAAGCGTTCCTCGGCGGCCAAAAGGAATTTCAGATCCAGGCCTATCCCTTTCACATGACGCCGGCGAATATGGCCCGTCACCGCAACAGTCCGAACTTCGCCTTCTGGAAGATGATCAAGGAAGGCTACGACCATTTCGAAGTGTCGCGCCAAGAACCAAGGATCGACGTCTGCGACCGTCACTACGTGTTTGACGCCGTGCCGCCGGGAAATTCCTCCAAGCCCCTTACCTTCAATCCGACGGGAGCCTGCCCAAGGTACGACATCGATCCGGCGATCGCCGGCCCGGCGTTGGACAAGCAGCGTAACGACGAAAACACGTTTGCGGAGCTGGTGAAGGACAATGCGCCGGTCGCCCCACTCAACACTGGAACAGACGGCGGCATGAATCGGTTCTTCGCTGCCAAGCTCGATAATCCGACTTACTCTTACGACAACGAAGGGCACATCCACGTGCCACCACAACAGCCGGGCCGGTTGCCACCGGCTCTTTCTCCGCCGCGCGGTTCTGAATCCGATACCGTGGCGGCCGTCGCCGAGCCGCCCAACACCGGTGGCACTGTTTCCAATTGGTTTGGCGGCTTGTTCGCCTCGAGGGCCTCGGCCGAGTCGACACCCTCGACCGCAAGCGTGCCGTCGCCGGTGCAGACTGCCGTGGCGCGGCCGAAGCCCAAGGTCGAACCGAAGAGGACCGAGGAAGCTGAGGCCAAGCCCAAGGCCAAGACTGACGCGAAGCCTCAACAACAGGCGAACGCGGCGACTCAGCAGTCGGCGAACAATGGCGGCACGATCAAGGGTGCGCAGCCCGTGGTGCCGTCGGGCAGTTTCGACAGCCGCTGGGGCGGATTGCAATAAAGTCAGAGATCAGCCGTACGGCGATTGATGGTCAGACGGGGCCCGAAGCTCTCTGATCACGAATGCCTGTTACGCGTATCGTCCGTGACAATGCTTGAACTTCTTGCCTGAGCCGCAGGGGCACGCCTCGTTGCGGCCGACCTTGCCCCAGCTCGTCGGGTCCTTCGGATTGCGCTCTGCAGCTTGTGCTGGTGCCGCGGCCGCAACGACTGTTCCGTCGTTGCCGGAAGTCGCCGCGCGA
The DNA here is from genome assembly GCA_030039655.1 of Xanthobacteraceae bacterium. The sequence continues at coordinate 4,048 of JASHVC010000554.1, forward strand.
CCGATGCCGATGCGAGCGAGAGTTTCGCCGCCGGCCATGGCCAGCGCCATTTCGTCCTCGCCGGTTGTTGGATCGATCTTATGGGCTTCCATGGCTGGAAGCGGCGCGGGTTGCTGCTCCTGCGGCGCCGGCACGACTTCGATGCGCATAAGCTGCGCGGTCACGCCCTCGCGCAACTCCTGGCTCATGGATTCGAACAGGTTGAAGGCCTCAGCCTTATATTCATTGAGCGGGTCGCGCTGGCCGTATCCACGAAGACCGATCACCTGACGCAGGTGATCGAGCATGACCAGATGCTCGCGCCACAGATGATCGAGCGTCTGCAACAGGATCGACTTCTCAATGTAGCGGATGACGTCGGGGCCCCATTGCGCGGCCTTCCCCGCCATGTGCTCGTCGGCGCGGCGCTCGACCCTCGCGAAAATCTCTTCGTCGGCGATGCCTTCTTCCTTAGCCCATTCGTCCACCGGCAGGTCGAGGGCGAGCACGCGCTTGAGTTCTTCGCGCAAACCGGCCGTGTCCCACTGCTCCGGATAGGCGTTTTCCGGCACGTGTTTGGCGACCAGATCGTCAATCGCGGTGTGGCGCATATCGCCCACCACATCGGCGATCACATCGTCCTGCATCCATTCGACGCGCTGATCGAAGATGACCTTGCGCTGATCGTTCATCACGTTATCGAACTTGAGGATGTTCTTGCGCAGGTCGAAGTTACGCGCCTCGACTTTCTGCTGCGCTTTCTCCAGCGCCTTGTTGATCCAGGGATGAACGATCGCCTCGTTCTCCTTCAGCCCGAGCCGCGTCAGCATGCCGTCGAGCTTGTCGGTGCCGAAGATGCGCATCAGGTCGTCTTCGAGCGAGAGAAAGAACTTCGAATGCCCGGGGTCGCCCTGGCGTCCGGAACGCCCGCGTAGCTGATTGTCGATGCGGCGGCTTTCATGCCGCTCGGTACCAAGCACGTAGAGACCGCCGGCACCGAGCGCTTTCTCCTTCAGCCGCGCCACCTGCTCGCGAATGGCTCCGGCGCGCTCGCTCTTGTCGCGTTCGCGCGGGTCCTCGATATCGGTCAATTCTTGGCGAATGCGCATGTCGGCGTTGCCGCCGAGCTGAATGTCGGTGCCGCGGCCGGCCATGTTGGTGGCGATGGTGATGGCGCCGGGAACGCCGGCCTGGGAGACGATATAGGCTTCCTGCTCGTGATAGCGGGCGTTGAGAATGGCGAACACCTTGGCCTTGGAGGCGCCTTCGTCGCCGGAATAAAGTGCCGCAAAGGCGTTGGGATCAGAGAAGTCGTGCTGCTCCCAGCCGTGCTTGCGCAGCATCTCGGCGAGTTGCTCGGATTTTTCGATCGACGTTGTGCCGACCAGTACCGGTTGGCCGCGCACCTTGCAATCCTCGATGAGCGTGATGATGGCGCGGTATTTTTCCGCCGCGGTGCGATAGACCTCGTCGTCGTCGTCGAGGCGGACCATCGGCATGTTGGTGGGAATTTCCAGAACTTCGAGACTATAAATGTCCGCGAACTCGTCCGCTTCGGTCAGCGCGGTGCCGGTCATGCCGGCGAGCTTTTCGTACATGCGGAAGTAATTCTGAAAGGTGATCGAAGCGAGCGTCTGGTTCTCCGGCTGGATCGGCTGATGCTCCTTGGCCTCCAGCGCCTGATGCAGGCCCTCCGAATAGCGCCGGCCCGGCATCATGCGTCCGGTGAATTCGTCGATGATGACGACCTCGCCGTTGCGCACGATGTAATCCTTGTCGCGGGCGAACAGCTTGTGAGCGCGCATGGCCTGATTGACGTGGTGCACGACCGAGACGTTCTCCACGTCGTAGAGCGAGTCCGATTTTAGGAGTCCCGCCTCGCGCAGCCATTGCTCCATCCGCTCCATGCCGATTTCGGTGAGGGTGACGGTGCGCTGCTTTTCGTCGACCTCGTAATCAGCTTTGTCGAGCTTGGGGATGAACGCGTCGATGGTGTTATAGAAATCGGAGCGGTCGTCGAGCGGACCGGAAATAATCAGCGGCGTGCGCGCCTCATCGATCAGGATGGAGTCGACCTCGTCGACGATGGCGTAGATGTGGCCGCGCTGTACCATGTCCTCGAGACGATACTTCATATTGTCGCGCAGGTAGTCGAAGCCCAGCTCGTTGTTGGTGCCGTAGGTGACGTCGCAATCGTACTCGCGCTTGCGCTGCTCGTCGTCGAGGCCGTGCACGATGACGCCCACCGTGAGGCCGAGGAATTTGTAGATCTGACCCATCCATTCGGCGTCGCGCTTGGCCAGATAGTCGTTGACGGTGACGACGTGGACGCCGCGGCTGGCGAGCGCGTTCAGATAGACGGGGAGGGTGGCGACCAGCGTCTTGCCTTCGCCGGTCTTCATTTCTGAGATTTTGCCTTCGTGCAGCACCATGCCGCCGATCAGCTGCACGTCGAAGTGCCGCTGGCCGAGCGTCCTCTTGGCGGCCTCGCGCACGGTGGCAAAGGCCGGCACCAGGAGGTCATCCAGCTGCTTGCCCTCGGCCAGTTGCTTCTTGAAGTCTTCGGTCCGCGCGCGCAGCGCTTCGTCGGAGAGCTGTTCCAGCTCCGGTTCAAGCGCATTGATCGCCTCGACGTGCGGGCGATACGAGCGGATGCGCCGCTCGTTCGAGGAACCGAACAGCTTGCGCGCGACAGCGCCGATCATTGCATTATCATCCTTCCGCCTGCCGGCTGCGCTACCGAACTAGCTTCTTGTGCGGTCTCTTGTGTGCACCGGCCGCCTGCCGAGATCATGCTCCACGTTTCTTGCAGTCGGCGCAACGTCCAAGGGGCGGAAAATGCGGCGCTATTCAGGCTTGTGCAAGGCGACAATGCAAAGGCAAACGCACGCAAGACAATCACCGCCAGCAGCCTCGGGGAGAGATAAGAGGGGGTAGTTTTCTTGTCAATGCGGCCAGTACCTTAAGTGCCACGATCTCAACCGCCATATTCACGCGCTCGTTAGGCTCCGGCCAGCATTCTGCGATTGCCAAGGGCGATCAATTCGGCGAGTGTCCCCCCGAATCCGTATGGTGCCCTGGGCGCGGCAGACCCAAGAATGGGTAAAATCCCAAGGTCAGCTTGGATCAACCGATACCGGACCAACACCTTGCGTCTGCGAGCCTATAAGGAACTGGGCAAATTGCCCCTGTGACAAAGGATTACGTTTTATGGCCTTACCTCGCCCGGTTGTTGTTCGTTCGCTCGGCGTTCTGGCGATCGCTGCATTGCTGCTCGCTTCGTGTGGCAAGAGTCCGTCTTCTGAACCACGCGCGCAAGATGACCAAGCGCCTCGCGCACAAAATGATCCAGTGCCTCGCGCGCCCGACGATCCGGTGGTCGCCCGCGTTAACGGGGTCGAGATCGGCGAAAGCGACATCGCCTTCGCTGACGAGGAGGTCGGAGGCACCATGCCGGCCATGGCACCGGAGCAGAAGCGCGAATACCTTATCACTTATCTGACTGATGTCGTGATCTTGGCGCAGGCCGCCGAAAAGCAAAAGCTCGGCGACAGTCCCGACGTTAGGCGGCAGATCGCGTTCGCGCGCAACAAGGCGTTGATGGAAGCGCTGTTGCAGAACGCCGCCAAGGCTGCCGAGACCGAGCCGGAGATGCACAAAGTCTACGACGAAGCCGTCAAAGAGATGGGTACCGAGCAGGAGGTGCACGCTCGACATATTCTGGTCGACACCGAGGACGAGGCCAAAGCTATTGAAGCTGAATTGAATGCCGGCGCGGATTTCGCCGAGGAGGCAAAGAAGAAATCGAGGGACCCCGGCGCGGCCAACGGCGGCGATCTCGGCTACTTCACCAAAGACCAAATGGTGCCGGAGTTCTCCGAGGCTGCCTTCAAGCTCGACAAGGGTCAGATCTCCGACCCGATCCATACCCAGTTCGGCTGGCACATCATCAAAGTTGAGGACAAGCGCGTTAAGCCGACGCCGTCATTTGAGGAGGTCAAGAGTCAGGTCCAAAATTACATCTCGCGCCGGGCGCAGGCGCAATTGGTCGACAGCTTGCGCAAGACCGCCGCGATCGAGCGTCTCGATCAGCCTAAAGCGCCTAGCCCAATGCTCAGTCCCGGCGCCCCTATGAAGAAGTGACGCGAGGATTTCCGCACTGTCGTCATTGCGGGCTTGACCCGGCAATCCATCGCACCTAACGGAAGCACTCGATTGCTGCATGGATGCGCGGGTCAATCCGGCGCATGACAAAT